>JAGXNP010000066.1 GCA_019894885.1 Promethearchaeota archaeon
TCACTGTTCCTATCGGATGTTATAAATCCAAATCCTTTCTTTTCATTATACCATTTGACCGTTCCGGTCATTCTATGTGTATTTTTTATCATTTCTATTAACATTTTTCTTTCTGTTGTGGGTTTCTCCTATACCTACGCTCACCTAAATCGTCCTGCTTTTGTGTTGGAAAAAATTATGAACGAGTTTCATCATTGAAATAATTAAGTACCCCATCTTAGAAGAAGAAATCATAATTGATGCAATTATCTAAAATGCATCTCAAATATCTTATTATTCGATTAATAAATCTTCAATCTTGAATATTTGAAAGTAATAATTACTAAAAAAAACCCCATTATTTAGTAGAAAAGAGTTACATTGCCTTTATCTTTTTGGAATTTTAAAAATCTTTTATAAACATAACGTTATATTAACGATGATTCTGGGCAGATCCCCCAGTTAACTACATTATTAATTCTAAAAAGTTTTATGTTAATTTTACTTCCATTTTTATTTTGATTTTGTTTTGAAGAGATAGATCAAAACAAAGATACATTATGGTAAAAATAATTAAATTAGAGCACCTCTGGAAATACTCGAAAGTTCGGACATATTATTCAAAAAATGGTAAGAAGTTTTACCAATTCAAATTTTAACTCTTTTTTTATTTTTAAACTGACGACTCACTTGTCTGCTTGATGCTTGAGTAACTTAATTTTAGAGTTTATCAAGTCGAAATCACCAAAGATATTCTTAGTCAAAACAAGAACTTTAGATGCTATGTTTGAAACCATGCACGGCTTTTGAAAATCCTACGTAATAGACTCCAATCTTGACCTTAGCGACTTTCAAAAGTGTAATATCGAAGAAATAAAGAAGTTTAAAGAATTCTTTAATTTATCAAGAGTTTTTCGAGTATCAGTGGCATAGAGAAAATATCCCAATAGTTATGATCGATTACCTCTTTTACTAAACCGACATACTGTAAAGGAGCATTTAAATATTTTTTATAGCACATTCCAACAATCCCACTTGGTAATTCATTATCTCTTTTTAGCTCCAGTAATTTTTCTTCCATATCTGTAAGTGTATAACTTTCAAAAATACCTTTATATGTCCTTCGACAATTGTGATATAAATCTATATGATGAAAACGAGTATTACTCTTCTCATATGGCATATCTTCATCTGCTATCATAGGATTTTCGTCAAAAAAATAGATGAGTCTATTAGCTATGTAAGGGATATCAAAGCTTTTACCGTTGTAAGTTACAAAACATGGAAATTTTGGTAATATTTCTGATTTTAGATGCTCGCAGAGAGCGATTTCTTCTTCTAAATCCCTTGCAAAAAGAATATGAATTTCAAATTTGTTATTTTTAAAATAACCTAATCCTATCATGATAATAGGACTATCATATAATCCTAAAGTCTCGATATCCACAAATAATAATTCTTCTAAATCAAAGCAAAAAGCTACGTCTAAATCGTAGATATTTTTATTTTTGCTTAAACTCTTGTAGTTTCTTTTTTCAATCAAATCTAATAGTCTTTGGGCAGAAATATTATATTTTAAGTTAATTTTTAAATCGTACAAAGACTTAACGCCTTTTCTGTTCAGCTCACGTTCAATATTATCACCAATAAAATAGATTGTCTTTAAATTTCTAAGAATTTTTTTCTTAGAAAGCGAGAGATCTAGATCGCATTGAAATTCTTCGTCTTTCCAAACAATTTCCATGAATTGACCCATTTTATTTCTTACTACTGAATGATTTGGAAAGAGTTCTTCGATCGTTTTGCCTCTATATTGATCTGCGAGGTGCGTAATATCAAATGCTTCGAAATTGTAATAGTAGTCCATTATATATAATAAAAAAAGAAAATGTTTTTAATAACTTAATCGGTGTTAAATTATAGTAAAACTAAATTGTGATAAAGTAAATATCAAGAAAGCTCCATAGGTTTTTTTAGTATGGTAAATTTAAAAGAGGAAACTATTTAAACGAAAAATAAGTCTCAGTAATCTATTTTTGCAACCGTATCTTCAAATTCCCTTCGTGGAGGTTTATATTTAAAAAATCTTCTAGATTCACTATCCTCCAAGACATAATTACTACCCCCACCGTGTATCATACAATAGGGGTCGAATAAGCCGATTTCATTAGCGTATTGTCTCGTGAAGCCTCGCCCACCCATAGTTCTAAAGCAATGAATGGCGCTCTCAAACCCAAGTTCCGTCGCACTTATCTTCAAACCCATAGTATTAGCAGCCATCAATTTTGAACCCGCTAATTCAGGATGCATGTCTAATTGTCGTACATATTGGATCATCGCAGAAATTAACAAATTCAGTTCGCGGATTTTTCGAGAAATTGGAAATCGAATTACTTGATATTGATGTAATCTTTGTTCAAATTGTCTGCGTTGGAGAGCATATGCATGAGAGTAGAGTAATTTTTTCATAGTATCCCCTAAAGCTTCGGCACTTATAACTAATCGTTCTTCTGTTAATTGATGAAAAGCAATGTCTAACCCATGACCTTGAAGCAGATTCTCTTTTGGGAGTTCTACTCTATCAAATATTAATCGACTAACGAAAGCATCAGTCATACCATAGGTTCTTACTCGAGCACTTCGAAAGTCTTTTAGTTGTTGATTTTCTGTATCTACAACCACTGCAGCTAATTGTCCATTATTTAACCTTCCATATAAAATAATATATTCAGCAATCATACCGTTAGTAATGAATAATTTCTTGCCTTTTGCTATAATTATATCATCCGTTTCTTGTAGAGCTAATTCCATTCTAAAAATGTCAGAACCTGCGTTAAATTCGGTCATGGCAGAAGCACCAATTTTACCCTCTCCCGCTACGGGAATCAGAAATTTTTCTTTCTGTGCATCATTAGACGCATAATTAACAGGATTACAATAAAGCGTACCTCCAGCAAGCCTACCCATCTCTACACTATAATTTCCAGCAATATATCGTTCGCTGTATTCACTCCATCGACCACCACATATTGCATAAGCTATTAAAGCGTTTCTAGTAATTCTTCCTACATCGTAGTCTTCGGTATTGAGTATTGTTGAATAATAACCTTTATCCGATAATTTCTTCATTATACCAATTACAATATCTCTCTTTTTATCCTGAGTAGGCTCTTCTACGAGATAGTTCAAATCTTCTAACTTTCTGAATTCGGAATCGAGTTCTTTCTCCATAAATCCATATAACTCTGCTAAAAATTCTTTTTCTTGAGAGTTAAGTACGGGATTGTTTAGTAAATCTAATTCTGGAATATATTTTTGAATTTTTATTTTTTCGAACTCTCTAATTCTTGTATCCATAATTATCATACTATTTTCTTAAAATATTAAAATTATCTTCGGCAATCCTAATAGGAATCTTTTCCCATTATTTTAATGCAAAAATATTTAGAAATCTTTTAATCATAGTGAGATTAAAATATCCTATCTATTAGATGTTTAAAATCTTTTAATAAAACAAGAATTTGATTATAAGAGTGATTATAAATAATGATAAAATTTAGTGATAAACAATTAAAAATACCTAAATTAATGAGACCGGTATACTTAGCTACAGTAGGGATGTCTAAGTTCGATCGAGCGTTCCCAGAAACTCGAACTGAAGAGCTTTGTATTCAAGCGTTTACGGCGGCGGCTGATTTCGTCAACATGACCCCCTCTGAATTAAAACAATATATTCATACATGCTACTACGGTCATTTTGCTGATCATTTCGGCGACCAACTCTTAGGAGAATCAGTGATCCACGATAGACTCGGATTGGACCCACTTGGAAATATAGGCGTAAAAACAGGTGGAGCTACGGGAGGATCCACGATGTGGGAGGCCGTAAAAGCAGTTGCGTCAGGATATAGTGATTGTACTCTAGCATTAGGCTGGGAGAGAATGGATGAGGTGCCCACTGATGAGGGGAACCATCTCATTTCTGCTGCTGCAGATAAAGATTGGGAAACGCCACTAGGACATATTTACACAGGTTATTACGCAGTTATGGCTCAAAGGTATTGGAAAATCTTTGGAAAAGAAGAAGATTCATTTCGGGATACGATGGCAGAAATTGCCGTAAAAAATCGTGGATATGCGCGTATGAATCCCCATGCTCACGGACCAATGAAGATTACAACTGAAGATGTGAAGAACTCGCCGATTGTTGCTTATCCACTTAGAGTATTAGATTGTTGTTTGATGAGCGTAGGCTCTGCTTGTGGTATTGTTTGCGATGAAAAAACAGCTTATGAAATTACGGATAACCCCCTTAGAATTTATATCGGAGCAGGTAGTCATACCTTAAGAGTTGCTGACCGAAGAAATATGACAATTCCGTTATTACCGAACGAAACACCTGATACATACAAAGATTTAGGGAAAAGATTCCCTGGATCCGAGAGGTATCCGGGGTTCACAGGGTTTTTAGCAGCTAGAATGGCAGCATATTATACTTATGGAATGGCGGGTATTAATGACCCAATTGAGGACCTAGATGTAATTGAACTTCACGATGCGTTCACTATTAGTGATATTCAATCTTATGAAGATGTAGGATTACGCCCATATGGTGAAGGTAGGGATTACATTGAATCAGGAGATGCTTATCTTATCAATCCACAGACCAAAAAACCAGGAAAATTACCAAGTAATTTAAGTGGAGGATTAATAGGATGTATGCATGCTGTAGGCGCTACGGGATTAATGCAAATCGCAGAAATTGGGTACCACGTGTGGAACCGCTGGGATGAAATACACGAACCTCAAGAGAAATGGGACGCATTTGGCCGCAAAAAACCTAACGATTGGGCTAGTTTGCAAGTACAAGACGCTAAACGAGGCTTAGCAATAAGTCACGCTGGAGTCGGTTCGCAAGTCATAGCCACAATATTAATGGATCCAAAGAACTTACTTAAGGAGGATTAAAAGATGCCAAAAACAGAAAATGAAAAAGGATTTGTTGACATAATTAATGGAAGATATAAACCAGAAGGTGTATTTCACATTCCAGAGGCAAATCAACCAATATTTAACAAAGATACAGGGAAATTAGCAGGTATAACAAACCCTCGTGATATGACTTATATACATTCTTACGGTGGAGAAGCTCCTTTTTTCGAAGGTCTGGGAAAAGGAAAATTAATGGCGTCCCGATGTGATAACGAGAAGTGTGACACAAAAGGATCTATTTATCAGCCTCTTCGAATATATTGTCCGGACTGTTTGAGGAAGAATACTATCATTGATATGACGAATTTAGCAAAAACTACAGCAAAAATTCATTCCTACATTATCACTCATAGGTCTGGTGCATTTAATTCTCTTCCAATACCAATAAAGTTCATAAATGTAGAGTTTGAAGGAGTTGTGACCATCTTAATGAGTGTTTTAGCCGTTGGAGAACCTGAAATTGATAAAAAAGTAGTTCCAATCTTTAATACCAAAGCACCTACTTATACAATCACTGATCTAAGGTTCGTTGTCGAAGGAACCTCAGAATCAGAATTGCCTGAAGGTTTTACTTTTTAATTTTAAATTAATTCTTATTTTTTTATTTTTTTTCTAGTGGAAAAATTGTTTAAAAAAAAAAAGTAAAAGGTAAAAATTAAAATTAAGAAAGTTTTTAGTCTACGTCTTATAGTGTCACGTGTTCTTGTTTGAGATGAAATATTTTTCTTGCTTCTTCACCTTGAGCAATTTCTCGTCCAGCAGCCTCGGCGACTTTTTTAGCCCATGCTACTTGCTCATAACTACCTTTAGCTAATTCACCTGATATGACGCGAGTATTATCCTCTAAGCCAACACGAATATGTCCGCCCCATGCTGCAGCACACAATCCCGCTTGAAATTGTTGTTTAGAAACCCCACATACGCTCCAAGTTGCTTCTGGAGGTTTTAGATCTAACATCAGAGCGAGATTTCTTGGATTGAAAGGAATTCCTCCGAGCACGCCCCATACAAATTGAAAATGAAGAGGTTGTGTGAATGTACCTTCTTGTTTATCTAAGAAAAGCATATTATGTATGCCCCCTAAGTCATAAATTTCCATTTCTGGCTTAGTTCCAGCTCTTTTCATCTCTTTCGCAAATTTTGAAATCGTTTTAAAACTATTTGTAAAGATATTTCCTGCTCCCATACCAACTTTTCCAGTTCTGTAATCACCAACTGCGAAATTCATGGACGCAGTATTTAATGAAGCTAAGGGTGGTTTGAAGGTTTGAACAGGCGCGATTCTTTCTTTATCCGTGGCAATTGAACTAATTGCAGAACTTAAGTTGATGATTAAATCGGGTGCTTTTGATTTAATATTGTCTAATACTGCTTTGATTAAATCTAAATCATGCGTTGGATTACCTTTTTCTGGTTCTCGAGCATGAATATGGACAATTGCAGCACCCGCATCATAACATTTTTTTGCTTCATCTCCAAATTCCTCTGCGGTGTAGGGAACATTTGGATTATTTGCCTTAGTTGTAATTGCACCAGCTAATGCTGCTGAAATAACTAACTTATTTTCTGGGTTTGATTCTGACATTTTTTTAAACTACTCTGAGAATTTTTTATATTTTATTATAAAATTTGTGGATTAAATTGTGGATTAAAATATTGATTAAAATATTAAATGTACTAATATTTAAATTTTAAAGAGTAAAAATTTAACTCAATTTATAGTTCAATATACTAATTTTAAAATTAATTTTGGTGAAAATGACAGAAATAGGAAAAGTAGCTATTGTAGGAGTCGCTCAGACTAAGTATGAGGAAGATAAAATAGATCAAACTTATTCTGAACTTGTTTTCGAAGTGGTTAAAAAGCTTCACAACGATTTAGGAATACAAAATGATGATGTAGGGTGTGTAATCACAAGTTCTAACGATTTTAATGATGGTAGAACAATCGCAAACATGGGAATACAAGATGCTGTAGGGTCTGTAAGAAAAGCAGAATCGAGGGTTTCTGGTGATGGTGCTTTTGCTTTTATGTACGGCGCAATGAGGATTTTATCAGAGTCTTTTGATACAGTAATGGTAGTTTCGCATTGTAAGTGCTCTGAGGTTAACCAATACCTCGTAAACAACACGATATTCGATCCGTATTATCAAAGGCACTTAGGTCTTGATCAAATTTCATCTGCTGGTTTAATGGCAAACATGTATATGAATAAATACGGTGTTACTGAAGAACAAGCAGCAAAAGTTGTGGTTAAAAATCGAAAAAATGCCCTCAACAATCCTTACGCACATTTACGGGAAGAGATTACTATTAAAGATGTACTGAATTCTAAGATGATGGCGTTTCCTCTGAAAGAACTTGATTTTCCTCCATTTTCCGATGGAGCAGTTGCTATGCTTTTAGCAAAAGAAGATGTTGCTAAAAAAATGACAGATACTCCTATCTGGCTTAAAGGTTATGGAAATTGTACGGATGCATATTATTTGGGAAATAGAAACATGACTGATTTAATTGGATTAGAATTAGCAGCTAAAGAAGCTTATCGAATGGGAGGCATAAGCAATCCTATTGAAAATTTAGATGTATGTGAAGTAAGCGAAAGCTTTAGTGTTCACGAACTTATGATTTATGAAGCTTTAGGACTGTGTAAGAAAGGAGAGGGTGGTAAGTTGATTGAAAGTGGTGAAACAGAGATGAATGGTTCAATCCCAGTAAATCCCTCGGGAGGTGTACTCTCAAGCAATCCAACCATGGCTAATGGTTTAATTAGAGTAGCTGAGATTGCTTTACAACTACAAGGGAAGGCTGATAAAAGACAAATTTCTAACGCAAAAACTGGTCTTGCTTATGGCATGAACGGGATATGTTCTCAAGGAAATTGCGTTTTAATTTTTGGAGGTGAATGAAAATGACTAAACACGATGTAGCAGTAGTAGGTATTGGACAAACAAAATTTCGCAGTAAGCGGAGAGATGTTAATATACCCGAAATGATATATGAAGCCGTCAAAATGGCATTGGATGATGCACAACTGGAACCTAAAGACATTGATGCCATCGTCATAGGTAATATTTAATATCAAATCGGTATTAAATGCTAAATGGACCATTTTGAAGGCATTAATTTTTCAGAACTAATGTGTGGAATTGAAGCTGCGCCAGGTTATTTGAAACCCGTAGTTAAAGTAGCTACGGGGGGAACCACCGGTAGTTCCTTAGCAATCTGTGGGTATCATAATGTAGCTTCGGGAATCTATAATAATGTCTTAGTAATTGGATGGGAAAAGTTAAACGAAGGCGGAGCTACAACGGGGATAATTACAGCATTCGATCCAGTATGGGAACGACCTTCTTTAGCTGGAGCTTTAGGTCCTTTAGCTCTTATGGCCGGTATGTATTCTGCTAAGTATGGAATTACAGCAGAACAAGCTGCCAAAGTTACAGTAAAAAATAGGAGCAATGCTGCCAATAATCCGTTTGCTCACCTACAGATGCCGAACATTACAATTGATTATGTTATGAGCTCACAAATGATATCTTACCCCTTAAGATTACATGATTGTTGTCCTCAAAGCGAAGGAGCTTGTGCGCTTATTTACGCTAACGAGCAAGAAACAAAAAAGATTACTGATAATCCTGCTTGGTTCCATGCTGTTGAAACTGCTCATTATTATACTTTTGGAACTGATGATAAGATGTACGATCTTCCTACGGCAACGATCGCGTCGAAGAAAGCGTATAAAAAAGCGGGTATTAAAAATCCCGTGAAAGATTTGGATGTAGCAGAAATTTATGAACCTACATCTTGGAGCGAACTTTCTTGGACAGAAGCATTAGGTTTTTGTAAGCCTGGTGAAGGTGGAAAGTTATTGGACGAAGGAATAACTCAAATGAGTGGAGAATTTCCAATCAATCCCTCAGGTGGAGTTTTGAGTACGAATCCCATTGGTGCTACGGCTTTAGTAAGAGTAGCCGAAGCTGCAACTCAAGTTATGGGGCGGGGTGAGAAACGACAAGTACCAGATGTAGAAAAAGCTCTCGCGATGGGTTTTGGTGGAAGTCTTTGGACTGAAATTTTAATACTAGGAAAAGAACCTCTGAGGTGATAATATGAGTAAGAAAAAAGGGCAGGAAAAAGTGTTTGAAATTAAATGGAAAACAGACTTACCCTATAGATATTCGATTGGCAAATTAGCAGTAAAGTTCTTTGAAGAATTAAAGGAAAATAAGAAGATAATGGGAAGCAAATGCTCAAAATGCGGTAAAGTACACTCTCCACCAAGGGCAGTCTGTGCTGAATGTTTTATTGAAATGACTGTTGAGGATATGATTGAATTATCGCCGAGGGGTACTTTAGAAGGATTCACTGTAGTTAACTATCCATTTACGGATCCTAATACGGGAGGATTACGCCCATTCCCATATGGTTATGCCATATTTAAACTTGATGGAGCGGATACTTACACAATGCATTTTGTTGATGAAACAGATTACACTAAACTGAAAGTGGGTCAACGCGTTGAAGCCGTTTTTAAAGAAAAAAGAGAAGGCAATATAGGAGATATTTTATATTATAGAGTAATAAAAAATGAGGATTAAAGCTGGAGGGAAAAAAAATGAACCAAGAAATTGAGAAAAAAGTGTATCGAGGAAGGATTAAAGTTCCTTATAAACATACTGCGGGCGCGTATGTTGAAAAATTTATAACAGAAATCGGAAAAAACAATAAAATATATGGAGTCAAATGTCCGAAGTGTCATAAGGTAAATGTTCCTCCTAAAATGATATGTATTGAATGTTTTGAAAAAATGGAAGAGTGGGTTGAGATCGGAAATCAAGGGATTGTTAAAGGGTTTACTGTTATCACACATTCTACACCAGTTATGCCTTTCGAACCACCGTTCGCTTATGGAATTATCAGGCTCGATGGTGCAGACACGGATTTTGTACATATCATAAAAGAAAGCGATCCAAAAAAACTAAAAATAGGGATGAAAGTAAAAGCTGTTTTTAAAGAAAATCCAAGAAAAAGAATTTTGGATATAGAATATTTCGAGCCAATATAATAAAAATTTAATACGTTTTTTTTTTCCCATTATTATATAACAAAAAATAAATAAACTTAATGAGATGAGAAATTATAAGTGAAAAGGCAATTTTAATAGAAGTAAACGAAGATGGAACAATAACGACAATAAAGATGAACAGATTAGCAAAGAAAAATGCGATGAATTATGAATTATTAGTAGGACTTCAGAATGCGATAGATAAGATAGAAAGATCTAACACTAGGGTAGTAATTATCACAGGATCGGATGATTTTTTTAGTGCGGGTATCGACTTGAACTTTTTAACAGGCCAAGAAAAAGATCCAGAAGGAGTAATTCCGGATTTAAGAGTACCCCGCAATTTTAGATATTTCACTAATACTTGGATCCAACCAATTTTTACTAAAATTGAGAAAATGGAAAAACCAGTAATAGCAAAGATTAACGGTTATTGTTTTGGTATGGCTTTTGAGCTAGCACTCGCTTGTGACTTTAGATTCTGCTTAGATTCCGCGAATTTTAGCATGCTAGAAACAAAGATTGGGATGAATCCAGATGTAGGGGGCACTATAAGAACAGTAAGACTATGTGGAATCCCTAACGCTAAAGACATTATTTTAACAGGAAGGAATTTTGACGGAAACGAAGCATACAGGCTTGGGGTTGTCAATAGAGTAGCAAAATCTCCAGAAGAATTAGATTCAATTATTAAAATGTATTCTGACGAACTTATTCATAGTGCCCCACTCGCCGTAGGATTAGCAAAGAAATTAATTGACGATTGTTATGGCAAAGATGTATTTTTTGGTCTTGAATTAGAAACTTTAGTTAGTTCTCAATTACTTCAAACTAAAGATGCAGTGTCTGGTGCTCTCGCAAGATTGCAGAAAACTAAACCGAAATGGCGATCTAAGTAAATTTAAAATTTTTTTCTACTAATTATTAATTTTTTAAAAAAAAGTTGTTGATATTAAATCTAAATATTAAAAAAACTAAGTTAATGTTAAATCCAAATGGACATTTGTTATCGGGTAGGATATGCAAGGATGAATAGAACCAAAATTTTTATCAACTTCCCGTATTGTCACTTCTGGAGGGACAAAAACCTTACCTGAAATCAATCTTGTTCGGCATAGAGCACATTCACCCGAGCGGCAAGCATTTGCAATCTCGATTTTATCCCTGATTGATCGTTCTAAACTATTCAAAATTGGTTCTGAACATAATGCTTCGAACTCTATTTTCTCTTTGAATGTATTACGTCGATATTCTACTGTAACCTGAATTTTATCTGATGAATCTATTTCTTGAGGCCATCCGATAACTTTTGTAATATCGTCAGGAACTCCAAATGCTTCGTAATAGACTCGATGTTGAGGAATTCCAAGAGCATTTAATTCTTCTCTTACAAATTCGTACATAGCACGATTACCAACCATATAAAAATATTTTTTTGCAATTGTGCCGATTTCATTTAATATTTTATCCCGTGTGATAAAGCCACATTCTCCTTTCCAATCAGAATTTGGTTCAGAGAGAATATAACTAATGTTAATGTTTGACCTTCTTTTCTGGATATCATTTAATTCTGTTCTAAACAAGATATCTTTTTCAGTTAAGCAGCCAAAAATTAACCATACATTTATAGGAAGTTTTTTCTCACTGATATCTCTCAACATTGATATAAATGGTGTTATTCCACTTCCTCCAGCAATAAAAACCAAATCTTTTCCGTGAAACAATGGATTATAAAAAAGATTTCCAAGTGGTTCAGATGCTTCTAAGATGTCTCCTACCTTTAAGTTTTCAATAAGGAATGGGCTAACGAATCCATTATCTTTTCTTCTAATCCCTAATTCGTAATAAGATAGTTGATTTGGAGAGGAGGCAAGAGAAAAAGGGCGTGAAGTTCTAACTCCATTAATATCTACCGTCAATCCTATGTATTGTCCCGCTCGAAAAGGCGCTAAAGGCTTATTGGGCTTAGCAGAGATAAATCTAAATAATTTTGTATCTCGAGAGAGTAATTCAATATCAGTAACTTGCAATAATTGCTTTCCTGGATGAATTCTATTACACAAATTTTCTAAACCATCGTAATACCAAGGTAAAGGTTCAACTTCGTCTCGTTTTTTCTTCAACTTCTCAGCTTTTTGATATTGTTTAACGTCTTCCATTATTTCTTTTTCCATTTTTTATATCCTCCCTTTTACTTTGTCGCTTAAATATAATCCGGCACCTATCCTTCCGCTAAGCAAAGTAGTAGAAAAACCACCACCAAAGTTAGTCCAAGCACCGACCTGATATAATCCGGGAATTGCACCTCTACTTTTTAAACGTAGTAGAGGTCCATTTGTAACATCCTGAGTTGTTCCATAGATCGCACCTTCAAGATTTTTAGAATAGCGGTAATATGTTAATGGAGTTGCAGCCTCAGCTACTTCAATATAATCTCTAAATTCAGGACAAATTGTATTTTCTACTAAGGACACCATCCCATCAGCTATTTTATCCTTTAAATTGAAGTATTGATCAGGAGCAATACTTTGCCATAGTTTACCCATCTGAAGTGTTGTTAAAACTATTTGTGTGGTCCCCGGAGGTGATATTTCTTCGTAAATGTGATTATAACAAGCGGCAACCATATATTTAGGTGTTTCCAATTTAGTGAAATTCTCAAAAGCCTTATTCGCATCGTATAAGTCGTTAATAAATGTTTCATGAGCGGTAAAACCTAACTCTTTATAAGAAGCATTTAAACCTATATAAACAGAAAAACCAGAAGGCCCTATTTCTGGAGCGAAAATCTTTTTCTTATAACTATCTGGCACCACATCCTGAGGAAGCATCTTCATAGTTGTACATATTGGATTTACATTCGAAATTACTGCTTTACTCAGATAGATATCTCCATTGAGTAGTTTAACCCCGGCAACCTTTCCATCGTTTACGAGAATTTGATCTACTAACGAATTATATCTTATTTCACCCCCACGTTCTTCAAACGATTTAATCATAGCAGTTGTTAACGAATGCGATCTTCCAATTGGAAAAGCGGCCCCCCATTCTAAATAGAAAATAAGCATAGCTATATATGTATAAGCGTTTGTTCTATTGGGTGGTAAGCCAATATACCCCCAGAGTTGGGAAATCACTGCTATCAATTTCTCGTCTTTAAAGAATTTCTTATACAATTCAGATAATGTGAGTCCAGAAATTCGTGGTATCCACGGATGGTCTTTTAGCATTTCTGCTGGCGAAAACTTACCTCCCTTAGAAGCAATGTATTTTATTCCTTCTAAAACTGCTTTACACATGTCCATGAACTTTTCAATGCCCTGTTTTTCAGAAGGAAATAACTCTATCATTTTTTCGGTATATTCTTCAAGTCCAAGAGGAATTGTAACATCATAACCATCGCTAAACACACTGCGATAAAATTCGGGGACTTGGGTGAATTTTAATTTTTCTGGAACCACACCTAATTTCTCTAAAAATCGATAGAGACTACCTCTGTTATGCTCAGTCCCAATATCACTTAACTCGTGCAGTGCCCCTTCAAATTCGAATCTACCTCTCACAAAGGATGTGGCAAATCCTCCCGGAACATTATGTTTCTCAAGGAGTAATACTTTTTCTCCCCTAAGAATAAGTTGACACGCAGCACCGAGCCCCCCAAGTCCTGCTCCGATTATTATAACAGGGTAAGTGGAAATTACTCTGCTTTCATCATAATTAATATCATCCATAAAAAAATATTTATCAAATAATTTTTAAAGATATGTTTTTGGAGAAAAAATAGTGTTTATTTTAATTACCGCCCTATAAAAATAGGGTCTCTTTTATCTTTTAAAGCTCTCATGGATTCGTTGAAATCTTTTGTTCTAAATGCTTTTCTTAAACCTTTGTTTTCTAAATCTAAAGTTTTATCTAAGATATCAATAAAGTAAGCATGCATAGTTTTTTTCATTAATTTTATCGATAGAGAGGGTCCTTTAGGAGGAATTAGTCTCAATGCTTGTTCTCTAGCATATGGTATTAATTCTTCCCTAGGTAATACTTTATTCACGAGACCAAGTTCAAACGCTTTCTGAGCTGTTATTTTATCACCAAAAAAACATATTTCTTTTGCTTTTTGAAATCCGACTAAAAAAGGCAACATAAAAGATGCACTAAACTCTGGGATGATAGCTCTCTTAGAAAAATAAAATCCCAACCAAGCATCCTCAGCTATGTATATGAGATCCGCTCCAGATAATGGCATTGTAATGGCACCACCAATCGCTAATCCGTTTATCGCAGCAATAACGGGTTTAGAAAATTTCCAGAGTGCCATACATAATTTCTTTTGAGCAATATCCATTAGGTCTATTTCCATTCTAATCTCTTTTTGTATCTTTTCAAAATAGTTTGGTTCAAAGTATCCTCCGGATGAGAACGCTTTTCCCTCAGGATTTCCGGTGATTATCAGGACTTTTGCATCCTTATCTTTTTCCATATCCTCTAAAACTGTAAAAATCTCTAGAAAAGACACATA
>JAGXNP010000067.1 GCA_019894885.1 Promethearchaeota archaeon
TTTTACGGGTGGTTGCCACGATGGTATTGGAGAGTATTCTCTAAACATGAATCAAGGGGCTGAATCATCAATTTCTTATTTGCTTGCTAGACTTTCACTTCAAAAATCAAAAGGTTCTATTGCTTTTTAGTATTTATGAACAATAACCGCTTCAAGATCTATTTGTTATAGGTTTAGGAAGAAAATTTGATATTCAGATTTTTTAATCTATATCAATAGGTTTTCCTTTTTCTTTAATCTTTTTCAACCGAACTTCTAGAATCCCATTAGAGTATCGAGCTTTTGCGTAATCTTTGTTAATTGCTGCTGGTAAATCGATTTCTTTAAAATAACTTCTCCCCGAAACAATCTTTTGCGTAGAAATCGTGATAGATCTATTAGTAGCATTCAATTCGATGTCTTCTTTGTTAACTCCTGGCATTTCAGCAATAACCACAATTTGATCCCCGTCCTCGTTTACTTCTACTAAAGGTTCCCTGTTCTTCTTTACTTTCGTTTCGCCAGAGATTGGTTCTTTTTCTATGTTCCCAAATGAACCCATTATTGGTTTTCCATCTGGACCGAAACCTATATTGAAGCCATACATGATCGGTCCTTTTTTCATAAACTCTCTAGTAATCTCTTCGGGTGAGAGTCCTTGTAATTCTTTAGGTAATTTGTTGGCAAGCTGTTTAAACATTTCTTTAAATGTTTTTTGAAATTCTTTCGAATTAATTAATTTAGCGGGGTCGAAATTTTTAAAAAGGTTGTTAGGATCACCAAAACCCTTGAACACATCGAATATATTTACCTTTTCATCTTCAGTATCTTCCTCGTCTTCATCATCATAATCGTCTTTATCCGACATTTTATCACTTCCTTGTAAAATATATCTAGATATTAATTACACTTAAATTTTTAAATATAAATTTAAATATAAATACTAAAGCTAAAAATATAATAGCTTTTATTCTAGAAAAAATTGTTTAGTTTAATAAACTTATTCCAACTAAAAAGTTTGTTATTTAAAATCAAAACAAATTAAAAACAATAAAGTAGAGGGAATTTATATGTATTCAGAACTCTCAGATGATGATAAGGAAATGTATCTGGATGTATTGCGTGAAGCACCCATTCTACCTTTTTCCAAATTCGTGAGTAGAGGGGATATACCTGATAAAATCGATATATCACGCCCAAGAAGCTATATCGACAGAGAAGTTTATCGGTTGGTACGTCAAACTTATAGAGATAGATCAGCTCGATTAATTCCCATCCTAGGGTCCGCTGGAACTGGAAAAACTCATGCTTATCATTCATTTAAAGATAAGGAGAGAGAAAATAGAAAAAAATTGGAAGGCAGTACAGAAGCAGAAGATATTAATATAAGCCAACTTGAACCAGCTGATTGGACGATTATTTATGTTCCCAGCCCACCTGCATCTATTAGAGTCCTATTACATGTTTATACATGCATTATCGAAGATGTAGGCCCAGAAATCCTCGATATCGTCTCAGAAAGATTAGTCAGAGAAAAATGGGGAGGAAAAAAAAGCGGTATATTTCAAAAACCTAAGATCGAAGAAGTTATTCAAAAGGGTATTAGAGAATTCCCTGGCGTTTTCGCAGATTGCGTGAAGGCGTTAGTCACTTATCAGTTAGATAAAAATAAGAAAGCGTTAGCAGAAAGATGGTTGCTTGGAGAAGATTTAGATCCAGAAGAACTAAGTGAACTTGGAATAAATTCTGTTGTTGAAGAAGACGATGTTTGCCTTGCTATGATTAAAATAATAACTGAAAATTTAGATAGAGTTCTAATCCTTTATTTCGACGAATTAGAATCCCCGTATCGTATGCTTGGAGAGGTGGCTGAAAGAAAATTCCTTGAAATACTTAAAAGGTTATATAACGAAGTTAAAGGTTTAGTCATCATTATAGCTGTCTTAAAAGAAATTTGGCCGAGAATATTGGAAATCGCCGATCCGCCTTTACGATCTCGAATGGAGCCGGAACAAGAATTGAAGCCGTTTAGTTTAAACGACTTGAAAATCTTTTTTAGCAAGTCTATGGAAGCTTTCTGGGAAGATAACAACCTTAATCCTCCATTATATCCATTATTTCCTTTGAACGAAAAGCTTATTGAAATGATTTATGAAAAAACGCAAGGAAATCCAAGAGGCTCCATTAAACTTTGTAGAAGGTTTATTGACAAGGTTGTTATGGAGGAAATGAGCGTAGAAGAGTTGCTAGAAGCAGGTGTGGATATTGTGGCAACTGTTAAACCGCCAACTGGAGAAAACGAAGAAGAAATTATAGACTTTTCAAAGCCAAGAGAGATTATAAAGAAAACTATAGAGGAAATTTTAGCAGAGGAAGAATACATAATAGATGTAAACCCTTCATCGGTTGCTGGAGCATCACTAAAAAGTATTATAAAAGTTGGAGAGTCTAAAGAGAAAAAATTCAATACCCAAATGGAATATAAATTCAGAATAGGAAAACGGAGTCAAACTTTAGCCGCTTTAATCGAATTTGAAAAGAAGAAATGGGGATTGGAAATTCCTTCTATAAAAACTTTCGATAGAAGCGCTGGTGTCGCAGGTTATTACGCTGCGAAAAGATTGAAGGATGCAATAGACGAAAAAGCGATAGATTCTGCAATTTTAATAGTTCCTGTGGGGAGTAGCGGTGCTAAATTTGAGATGATTTTACAGAACAATTCTAATATTCACAAAGTGGAGTTAACGAATGAAACTGGTGAATCTCTTATTGCCAACGCGTTGACTTATCCATCCAAAGAGGGTTGGGAGATAGCTAGAATTATATTTACAGATATTGGGGAATACATTCCACCTGAGCCCGAAGAACCATTAGATGAAACAGAATAAACACTAATTTGATTAACATCAAATTAATAAGAAATTTTTTTATAAATTAATTATTTTCTCGTTTAATTTTGCATCTAAGCTAAACAACTCTTTTGCTAGTTGATCTGCTCTTTTAAAGCAGTTTAATAATTCAGTTAATTTAGATGTTAATTCATGTTGCTCAAAAGAATTAGATATGTTTATTAACGATTCAATTGGTCTAATTAACTCATGGTATAAATGAAGTTTGTTGTTTTTTAACTCCTCAGTAGTTGACTCCACATCTTTCATTAAGGATTCGTGTTCTTTAATTAAATCCGGTAATTTTCCGACTTGTTCAGCTTTATTTATTAAAAACGAAACAATGTCGTTTTCTTGGATAATGTCTGCTAACTCTGCTGCTTTAAGAAAGTTCCTTTTAGCTTTCTTATAAAACTTGTTTTTAAGTAACTCCTCAGCCATTTTAATTTCTTCAGATAACTTTTCGGGGATATCTTCTCCTAAATCAATCAATTCTCTAGCCTCTTGTAAGTTTCCATCATCTAGCATTTTTTTTGTCTTGTTGTTGATAGTTTCTTTGATCATGGCAGGCTCTTTTAATTTTTCCATTAAAGTGAAGATAGATTCAAATTCTTTTCGCAAAATTGCTTCAAGCTTTGCTTTATCCTCTGAAAAACCTTCAACAACCTTTTCTGCGATGTTTTCTAATATACTCTTGGATGTAACTAAATCCTCATCTTGCTTAAGTACGAAGCCTAAGAACAGATTATCTCTTTCTATAGAAGAAGCGTTAATTTTAGATGAGTAATACCTTAAATCTTCTTTCCAATAAATCGTATTTAAAAATTCTTTTTGAATGTGTTTTTCTTCAAATTCTTTTAAAGTATCATTAGAAACTTTGTTTTCTTGAACAAGATAGTATTCTGCTAGTACATTTGGTCCAAACGATTCATCAATCTCGTAGAGATATATTCCAACGGGCATAATAATCATTCTTTGAAGTTGTTTATAGAATAAAACTATTATTAATTACTAGGTAATAAGTTTTTAATTTTATATTTTTATTTGATCCAAATAATTCATGTATTGTCTAAGAAGTAATATTATATAATAGAAAAGATGTGTTTAAAATGGAAATCGAGGATACTTATTGTGAAGCGTTTGAAGGTTTAGTAGTCCAACTGATGGTTACAGCTCAGGATACGCTATTTTTAGACCGGGCAGTAAATTCTTTTACAGCACTTCCTTCAACGGTATTTGGTGATGCTGAGGGGGGGATTGTTAAATGGCTTACTAAAGAAGAAACAGTTGATGGAAGAATAGGAGCAATCGTTCAACTATGGGTTACAGGAACAGGTAAGAAAGCTACAGCTAAGTTTTACGAACAATTAGGTCGTAGAATGAGACAAGGTATTCTAGTTGTTCCCACAACTGCTGTATTTAATTATTATCCGGGAACAACGGAGTTTAAATTTAATATGATGAATAATGTGGGTCATTGTGGGGACGGATACGAGTGGATCGTTGAAAAATTTAATCGAAAACTAATTAATGTCCCAATCATGATGGGATACGATTTTTCAATTGAAGAAGAACTCACATATGCAAAGGGCGTTATGGGAGGAAACCTCTGGCTTTTTTGTGATTCTATTGATTCAGGAATTAAAATAGGTCGAGAAGGCGTAAAAATCATAGCAGAACTCGACAATATCTGTACTACTTTTGATGTGTGTTCTGCCGGGTCAAAACCAGTTCCTCCTGATGCCAAATTTCCAGAAATTGGACCTTCTACAAATCACACATTCTGTCCAACATTAAAAGGTACAATATTAAAAGAAGAATTCAAAGTTCCTGAAGGCGTGAAATCAATTCCCGAATTAATCTTTAACGCTATTGATGTGGATACGATAAAACTTGCAATGAAAAAGACTATAGAAGGAATTATTGATATGGAGGGTTTAATTAAAATATCAGCTGGTAATTACGAGGGGAAATTAGGTAAATTCAGGATCCCTCTCAAAGAATTAGGTCTAAATAAGAATTATTTCATTAGTAATTAAAAAATGCAAATTTCAATGTTTTGATATTACTATTGTTTTGGATTTATCCGCATTTTTTCTGATGGCGTTAACAATTGTAGGCCATGTTTCGGGGGGAAAACTGTGCCCCATCCCGTCAATAAGTACAAATTCAGATCCGGGAATGGAATCGGCTATATCTTTTCCTGCCGCATATGGGAAGAGTGGGTCATCTCTCCCGTGAATTACTACAGTTGGGACACTTATTGATGAAAGTTTAGGCTTGCGGTTCCCCTGAGCTAATGTTGCCCACAACTGACGTGCCTTACCTTGGGGGTAAAATTTCCTGTCATAACATCTAGCACTCAATTCACGCTCTTTGTTCTCGTCGTATGGAAATCCTGTTCCATTGAGATTTCTTCTAAATTTTGCCCAAAATTCGATATTAGCCTCACGATCAGTGGGAGCTGGTGTCAAAAGCAGTCTTAACATTTTAGATTTACCGCTTGGGAGATCAGGATTTCCTGTTGTCCCTGCAATTAGTGTCAAACTGAGCACGCTATCCGGATGCCTATACCCTATGGTTTGTGTTATTGCTGCGCCCATGGATATACCGCATATATGTGCTTTTTCAATCCCTAAGGCATCCAATAATCCTACAGCATCATCTGCCATATCATCAATAGCATAATTTTTTGCTTCTTTGGAGTTTGGAATTCCCAAGTGCTCGAATTTTGTTGATAATCCAACATCTCTATTATCAAATCTGACTAAATAAAATCCCTTCTTTACAAACATTTCGCAAAACTCTTCAGGCCATCGAATTAGTTGTGAACCCAATCCATTAATTAGAAGTAAAGGTTCTGACGTACTATCTCCGAATGTATCATATTCCAGTTCTATATTATTTGCTTTTACTTTTGGCATGTTTAATACCACTTAACCGTTATATTTTTTTTATGTTTTATATAAAAATGTCAATTTTCTTTTTAAATATTACTTAAATGTTAAAAAAAAGAAGAATAAAAAAAATTTTTCGGAAGGTGAATGAATTACGGGGGTATATTAGGCAAATATAAGATATATTTACGAGAATTAGGTTTAAAAGAAAGCTATTTTAGTTAGAATGAGCTTATTTTTTATAGGTAAGTGTTTTATCATTTACAGGTTCAATCTTTCCATCTTTAATAAAACTATAAAATTTTGGATACTTTTCATAAAACACCTTTTCGATAACATCAAGAGGTAAATCTGCGTGTACTCCCCTATCTTGGATGTATTCTCCAAATTTTCTTCCTTCGTTGTCATAAGTAGCAAATACGGCATCGTTCTCTCCGTCAAATTCAACCATAGGAATGAAACCTCCTTTTATTGCAGTTCCTTGGTCAAACGAAGGGGTTAATTTTACCCATTTATCATTAAGGTAAAATTCGCTATACCCATGGTAGTGCATCACATTGGTTTCCATAAAATCTATGATTTTTTGAGATATTTTGTGATTTATCAAATCGACTAAATGAATCCGCGCGGGGATTCCAACTGCTCGAGCAAAAGAAGATAGCAGGACAGATTTAGATACGCAGAAACCATTCTTTCGTCTTAAAGTTACGCTTGCTTTAAAATTAGCTTTGATGGATGGAATGTATGTGTGCATATTATATTTAATCTGATCCCTTACCCAATAAAAAAGTGCCTTTGCTTTTTCGTTTTCAGTTTCTAAACCTTCGGCAATCTCAAAAGCTTTCTCTCGGACAAATTTTTTGTTAAAATCGAAAAATTCGGTAGGTTGTAGATACTTATCAAAATTCCCCATGATAAAGAAAAAAGTTCGTAATTTTTGAATTTTACTATTCCAATCCAATTTCAATGGAAATGTTCTAACTATCCTGAGTAACTCTTTTGTGTCTGTTCAAATGTATTTTTTGGAGGATAAAATGACTTATTAAATAGCATAGAATGACTGATAGAGTTAAAACAATTAATAGCTTTATAATAGGAGAAATGGGTATGAATGCAATTCCAAGGGATAAAGGAATAACGACGAATGGATGAATGAGATACATATGGAATGAGCTATCGGCTAGATTCTGTAGTATTTTCCCTTGTTTGTTGAATTTCGCATAAAAAATCTTAATTAGCACAAAAATCATTCCCATAGAAGCGATATTATCTACCACCGCAAATATAAGAGCATTAAAATGGGGTCCTCCAAAATAAACACTAAAATCTGATTCAGCTCCGCCAGTAACAAAGAAATACGTAAAAAATAACATAACCACGACAAATATTGTAATAACCCAGACTTTGACATGACGTCTAGTCATCTTTTCGAACCAACCATATCGATAGGCGATGATTCCTACGCAAAACATCATAAAATACTGAAATATGTAAGCTAAGGGTAGTCCCAGCGGACGATCGATTATGGTAAAATTTAAGCGAACTAAAAAAGCAAGAAATCCTAAACCAATAGCTAAAAGGAGTAAATAAATAAATTTTGGAATTGGTAATTCCTTTGGGATGCGTCGCTGTATCGAGTCAATTTTTGTTATCCGACGCCAAATTGTATAAATAGCAGTAAAAATTAATAGAACGACGAGAAACCACGTAATAGTATATACTGTAGCAAAATCTATAAAATTTTCTAGGGATTGAAAATTGCTTAAAAAATACTCTAAAAAAGATGATTGGAGTCTTGGGTAGGAACTCCATGGCTGAATTCCTCCTGCGCTTAGGAGATAAAAAATAATAGGATTAATTAAAAAAACATATAAGAGGATAGGAATGCCGAGACGGATCAGTCGTTCTTTCCAGAACGCCAAGACTCCCTTTCGATCGTAACTCTTAGGAGTAAAATAACTACCCATCAAAAAGAATATTCCTAAGAGGGAGGCTTGAAAAATACCTGCAATTCCGGCTGTCATATAAAAGAATATAATTGTGAATGTGTCAACAGGATTAGACTCATTAAATGTGGAGATATAATACCACCATCCTTCCCCTCCATAAGTAACCCTCACATGTGTGAAAATCACTAGAATAGCAAAAAAAACTTTCAAATTATCAAGGAAAATGAGCCGTGGTCTTTTAGATTCTTCTTTCATGAGAATGATTCACCTTTGATTATTCTTATTTCGTCATTTAATAATATAAGTATGATCAAATTTTTAGATTTAGCACTCTTAGCTCTTCTAGGAACCAAATAATTTCACTGATTAATCTTTTCAAAGAATCTTTAATGAAAGTCAGACTCTGAATTTACCACTCAGAATACATTTATTAAAAAGAAAATTTCCTAAAAGCATCGACCTATTTGATAAATGGAATCAAAAAGAAATCTTAATGTTTAAAAAAATTTATTCTAAATTCATTAATTAAGCATTATTTTGAAAAAATAAATTCAAGTTTAAATGTTATGTCGAATTGGTAAAACTAGAAAAGTATTTAACAGAATAGGTGCGGGACTAGGGTTTGGTTGACCATTAGAAGATGCTAATGGATGAATATTAAATTCTAATTCATTTTTATGGGATAATTTCCATATTTTTCAATTGCTTTTGGAATCGCTAAGATATTTGGAATAGATACTCCCCAAGGTAAGCTACAAACAGGGCAACAAATATATCTACCCCCAGGAGCTAAGTTTAAGATGTTTTCTTTTACCTTTTTTTCAACATCAGAAGGAGATCCCCAGAGCATTTCTCGACTCACATCAATATTAGCCCCTATTATTGCGATTTTTGGATGTTTCTTTTTAAAATCAATCCAATATTCAATATCTAACGGATGACTACCATTCACGGCAATGAAGTCAATTTCCTTAACGACTTCTGTGAAATACGGTGATGTTCCACAATTATGAAGCATGAACGGAACCTTTATTTTATTCATCATTCTCTTAATAAACTGACCTTCATAGCGCATAGAATCTTGAAAACTCATCATGTGACGGTTAAATGAGTATCCTGCAATAAAAACATTAGGAGGCATGCCTACAATTTCAAGCCAATTCTCATAAATATCCATTTGAGATTGATATATTTTTTCGCACAGTTTTAATAATAAATCCGGATTTCGGCGCATGTCCTTATAGGCATCTATGCCACGTAACTCCTGAACAACGGACCAAATACTCAAGCTGATTACTTGAGGGAATTTAATTTTTTCATTAATCATTTTTGCAGTTAGTAAGGAATTTTTCCAAAGATTATTCTTACTATGATCTGGAATTTCCAGTTTATCAATATCTTCTTCAGTTTTGCAAATTACTCCTTGTTTACACATTAGAGGCTTATAATCAAACCATTTAATTGCATCCAATTTGTTGTTCGCTTCTGCAAATGCTAAAGCTTCAGTTGGACCTGCATAAGCACTTGGAACATTTATTGAATCCGTATTTAAAAACTCAAAAGTACTTATAATAGCATTAGTATAAACTTTTGGGGAACTATATAATTCTTTCACAGTTTTTCCAGTCACTCGGCAAATCATTTGTTCCCCAGCGAATGCAAGAAACGGAACCTTATCAACTCTTTTTGATCCTGATATTGTCCTAAATATTCTATTTACAGAAGCGGCCCAATCTTTTCCCAATTTATTCTTACACCTTTTAGATTCAAATTAATTTATTTATTTTTTTAATTCCTTCCCAGCCATCCTTGGCAAAGTCATCTGCTCCGATCATTTCACACGATTCTTTTGATAATATTCCACCACCAACGATTATTCGAGACTGTATATTTTCACTCTTAAGTAAATTAACTGTCTCTATCATTTTAGAGATGCTCATTGTCATTAATCCACTCAATCCTATTAGTTTGGGATTTATTTCTTTTGCGTTTCGAAGAAACTCTTCTGGTGGAACATCAGATCCTAAATCAACAACATCAAAACCTTGCCCTTTTAATAATGATACTACCAAACTTTTGCCCAAATCATGAATATCGCCTTCTACTGTTCCAATTAATATAGTACCTTTAGTTTCTATTTCAGATTTTAGATCAAAGGAACTTTTTAGTATTTCAGTAGCAGCATTAATGGCATCACCAGTCATTAATAAATCAGGTAGAAAATATTCACCCTCTTCATATAATTTCCCTGCTTCTTCAGCGCCTTTAAGAATTGCCCTATTTAAAATCTCTTTGACTTGTATTCCCATTTCATTAGATTCCTTAACTAAAAGTATTGCTTTCTGTGAATCTCCTTGTATAATTGCTTGTTTTAATTTTTCTAACGACTCATTTGCTGTCATGATTAATATATTATTAATTCAACCCCTTTATTTAAAAGTATTATGCTATCTATAATAGAGATGTGGAATTTATTTTATAATTTAAGGTGTAAACTGAAATATTTCTAATCGCTAATCTTCGTTTTTTCAAGAACTTTCAATTTTTTTATTCAACAAGGTCAAGAATTCCAGCTATCCTCTAATTTGGTATTGCCCTCATCATAGAAAGGGATTATAAGAGTTCTTATTAGAATAAATTGTCATATCTTAATATTTTCAAAGGATTTTTCATTGAAATCAGACTCTGGATTTTTTTCTATTTCCTTTCGCAATTTAATAGGATTTAAATATCTTAGAATGAAGTGAATTCCATAATTTTAGTCCGCAAATAAGTTTCGTATTTATACCTATAGTTTTCGTTTTGGAAACCTTTTTACCTTTTGATAAATCCATTTTAAGTGGTATTATTAGGATTTCGAACCATTTCCCAATTAGGTAAATCATAATCTTTAATTTTAATGTTAATTTCCTTGATGACTTTAAATCCATGTTTCTTATAGAAATTTACACTATCAGGATCAGCACTTACATATGTACTGTAACCACATCTATCCGTTTTTTCAAACATTGCTTTTAATAATTTACTAGCAATACCTTTTCTTTGATATTCAGGATCAACTGCTAAACTCATTAGATGTAAATACCGTTTCCCAGCCATATTTTTGTGCCTATCGTTATCTAATTGACTAAATCCCTTCATTGAAGCTAAAAACTTTCTACCGATTTTAACCAGTTTAAAGCTACTTTTAAATCCCCCGGATCGAATCACTCTCCACATAGACATTTCAGCTTTTTCATAAGGTATCCAGATTGAAATTCCTTCTAATTGTTCTGAAGGAGCATAAGGAAATCCATATTTTATTCCATAACGAATCGGTATTTCAAAAAATAGTTTCAATGCTAGGGATTTATCTTCTACATCCTTTAGAGCTTCTTCATAGAGTGTAATTTTAGAGTAAGCTCTAGCATAGACTTCAGTTGCTTTTTTAATATCATTATTAGTTAATCTGTAAAAATTATTAAGTTCAAACATAGTTGCCTTTTCAAAATAGTTCGGTGTCAATTTAAAATGATTGTTCAATTCATTATTCATATTCATAATAAAATTTTCATTAAATTCTATTATAATAAATTTGTAGACCAATATTTATAAAAATTCTATAATTTCTTTATTCAATTAGGTCAAGAATTCCAGTAATCCTCTAATTTGGCATGAACTCGTTATAGAAAGGCATTATAAGAATTCTTATTAGAATAAATTATCACATCTTAACATTTTCAAAGGATTTTTCATTGAAATCATACTCTGAATTTACCTTTCATAACACTAATAAAAAAAATAGTTGAGGAAAATAATTATTAAATGAGATATAGACTCAAACGATTTTATAAAATTTAAAAATATTAGTAAACAATAGTTGAAAATTATACGGATGAGATACATAGATGTATTTTGAAGGTAAATGCTGTTGTTAGCGAAATTGAATTTGGAATGTTAAAAAAAAAAAATTAAATATATAATTTTGCTAAATAATCTACATTGGAGTTTTAGTAAGAAAAGAAACTCTCGTTCATATTACCCTTTTATTTCTTTTTTCAATTTTATCACAACTGGGAGTAACTTAGCTACTTCCATAGCAGGAGTGGTTTTAACAAATTTAATAATACCAGGTTTAGCAATTCTCCACATATTAGCATTCCTTACCATAGCCTCTTCACTGTCGGCTTCATCTATCTCAATACCCCAATAATCCGTGGTACTAATATAATATGCTAGTTGTTTAACTCCTTCAGTTGGATAGAGTTTCTTACTAATAAGCTCTTGTGCTATCTCAGCCAATTCTCCTGGATCAAAATCCGGATTCAGCTCCCAATATGAAATAAATATCATTTTTAAGTATCACCTTTATATAATTTCATTTTTTAATTTGGTTTATTATTAGATTTCAGTGTAAAATACAAAGTAATAAGTGAATATTTAAGTTTTTACTTTTCCGTCAAATAAGAGGAATTGATCAATCAATATTGATGGATAACCTCTCATTACTGTTAAAAGTCCCCTCGCTGTACCTAAAAATGTTATTTTCATTGCTATAACCCACTGAATCTATCGAAATTAAGATAGAATAGTTTTTAAACATTCATGCTTCTTCACTTCTGATTTTTCACTAAATTTTCATTGAAAATTGTCTGAAATCAGACTCTGAATTTACCATTCAATACGAACTTTCGTGATTTAAGCAATTATTGAACTAAATCTATAAAAAAAAATAAAATTCCGGAACACAACACCAACACTTATTTTCTCAAATTCAATCTCGAAATAAACATGTATCGTCAACCACTCACACACAAATTTATAAAACTATTATTAAAAAATTCAATCCAAAAATAGAAAATGAAAGGAAAAAATTTATGGGGTTAGGAGATAACATTTGTAATTTTCATTTTATACAAAGAGATAAATAATTAACCAATTGATGAATCCTAGATAAGATTCTAGGGAAGATGGAGGAAGAATTTCAGGATATAATCTATTCTTTCTGCTTGGCATTCTATCATTTGTAGTAATCATAATAATCATCTATCAAGTGTCGCTTCAAATCATTTATGCCACAAGAATTCGATCAATATGATAAATTATAAAAGCTTTTAATAATGTTTCTGATCTGAAATCATGAGTTTAATAATAAAGTTAGCTTATTTGTTTTCTCCTTTTATTAGATTAATCAATTTGATTAAAAGGATTGTATCTTCCTACATTAGACATTTTTACTCGTTAAAGCCATCTATTACTACCTTTAAACTAGGTTCATGGAATGATGATGCTCTTGTCCAAACGAAGTATGGTTTAGTATCTGGTTTTTCTGATAAAGAATCTTGGTGCTGGAAGGGGATTCCATATGCAAATCCTCCAATTGGTTCTCTTCGTTGGAAAGCACCACTAGATCCTATCCCATGGATAGGAACCCGCAAAACAAAAAAGTTTGGGAGTTCTGCAGCACAAGTCATGCCTTTTTTAGGTCCAATTGGTTCAGAAGATTGCCTTTATCTTAATATTTGGCGTCCCAAATCTCCAGAAACAAAATTACCAGTCTATTTATATATCCATGGAGGAGGAAATTCAATTGGTTCATCTGCGGAGGTTGCCTATTATGGTAATGCAGTTGTTGAGAAATCTAACTTACTGTATATCTCAGTTAATTACCGTCTTGGAGCAATGGGTTGGTTTATACATCCTGCTGTTACAGCTACTGGTTCTCCTGAAGATAAAAGTGGAAATTTTGGTACTCTTGATCTGATAAAAGCCTTAGAATGGGTACAAAACAATATAAAAGCATTTGGAGGGGATCCTAATAATGTTACAATTGCTGGTGAGTCTGGTGGTGCTTTTAACGTTTTCTCACTCCTTATTTCTCCATCTGCAAAAGGACTCTTTCATCATGCTATCGCTGAAAGTGGATTATCTCTCATTTCTAGTACTAACAAAGCAGAAGCTCAAAGTTTCGATCTTCTTATTAATCTCCTCATTAAGGATCGTAAAGCAAAAAACCAAGAAGAAGCTGAGCGAATTCTGGAGAAAATGTCGGAAAAAGAAATTAATGACTTTCTTCGTTCAAAATCAGCATTTAAAATTTTGAAATGTATCCCGAAAATGGATTTTGGAATGGCTCAATGGCGGAATATCTTCACTGATGGTACGGTAATACCAAAGGAAGGGTATGATATACTTTCATCTGGAGATTGGGCAAATAAAGTACCGATAATTATCGGTTGCACGAATGATGAATTGAAACTTTTTGGCAATTTTAGAAAAGATCCTCCCAAGAATACAAGAAAGTATGATTTAATTTGGGGTTATAGGTCCCTACTGTGGCGTGTGAGTGGTCTTGATTCCTTAGCATACAAGATGAATTTAAAGACTGATATACCCATTTATGCTTATCGTTTTGATTGGGGAAGCCCCGATAAAGATGGCATGAGTGTTCTCCCTAAAGAGATGGGACGAAACTTGGGTGCCCATCATGCTTCAGAAATTCCTTTCTTTTTAGGGATGGGTAAAAGTTCTATATTTATGTTGATCGGAAAAACACACACTAAGCGTAATCGACTTGGTCGGGAAAAATTAACAGATTTGTGCATGAATTATCTTGCCCATTTTGCAAGATCAGGAAATCCAAACGGAGAAGGTTTACCTTATTGGTATCCTTGGGATAATACTAAAGGAAAAGACAAAATTCTTGTCCTTGATGCTGGTATTGATGATTTAAGGATTTCCTATTTAAATAATATACTTACTG
>JAGXNP010000068.1 GCA_019894885.1 Promethearchaeota archaeon
GCACGACTTGGGGAAAGAACTAATGGGAATAAGGTCGGGCAAACCTTTTGAAAAACCTCTGAAAGATGAGCGAAAGATGAGCGAAACGTGGTCGTATTCGATTTTAGGAAGCGACGAAGCTTCGAACCTAAATAGCGATTTTCTTGATATTAAGATCGACCACCTCACTCCCGAAGAAAGCAAGAAATATCCCATAAGCATCCCAGAGAACATGCATGGAATTTTAATTGAAAGGGCGTATGATCAATTAATAGCTCACGCTTATGCGAAGAGATCTCGATTAGCCTTTATGGTTTTAGGCTGTTTTCTAATGCGTTATAGAATTAAAATAACAGAAGAATTAAAACAAGTTATTCTTAAATACTCTGATTGGGAATACGAAAAAGATCAGCTAAAGAACGAGATAGATCGCGAGGAGCGAAAGAAGTTCTTAAAAGATTTTAACGAAAAAATAAAAAATTACGATGGAACAAAGGTAGTTAAAGTTCCTTTTTATTCCGTTACCCGAGTCATCAACGAAAAAAGAGAGACAGGGGATGTAACGCCAATTTGGCGTCAAAATATAGATTATTCCATAAACCTTTAAAATCTTGTTAAAAAAGGTAAATTATTAATATTTATTGTTTTTTAACTCATGACACTTGTCGTTAACTACAAATTCGACAGGTTATTTGGACAATTCTCACATTTGGTTGCGACACTTCAGCGAAGGGTAGTGAAGAATAAAAATACATCTTTAGATCATTCACCGAAGGTTATATGTTAAATGAACTGAAATGTATCAGCGAACCGGAGCGAGCTAAAAAACAGAAAACTAACGCCATATTACTATTGAATTGGATATCTTTTACTGATTTCGCCAGCGTAATATCTAAAGACTGTCACAATCTTTCCAAGGTCCTCAATCTTTCTGCTAGCACCCATTAAGAAGAATCTTCCAGCTCCACTTAATATAATAAAGGCATTAATTCCCCTTAAAACTACTTCTAATAAATTATTATATCCTAAAGAGTCGATCGCATCATGCCCACTCTGCATTACTACAGCGCTTAAGCTTGAAAATAAATCGGGGTCAACATCGTACTCCGGTATGCATGAAAAAGCAAGTCGTAGACCATCATTAGTAACTAATGCAAGTGCTTCTAATTCGGTGTGTTCTGTAATATTTCCAAGAAATTTAGAAAGACTACTGGCTTGTTCTTGATTTAAATCGCTCATTTGAATAATCTCTGGCTTTTAATTAATGTGATAATTCTTCATTTATTAATATAGAATATAATTTTTGAACTTAAATATTTATATTTATAAAAATATTAGGGTAAATCGATTTAAAGTTTAGCTATGTTTAAGATACCATATTTTTAGAATGATCGTTTTATCTAAAACAATCGACTAACTCAAAAAGATTGCTCTTAATAGATAATTTTGTCGAAGGACTATAATAAAAATAGGATTTGAAAGAATTAGGTCAAAATCTTCAGATTATTTACTTTCTAACTGAGTTTTAATCTGATCTTTTAGAATTTCCTTCTTAGATTTGAATGTTACCCTTTCGTCCATTGGACCACTTGTCCGTTTAAGAAATTCCACGGCTAAAATTTTTCCATGTTCACTTAGCACTCGAGGAGAATAATCTTCAGCGAAAAAGACTCCTTCTGGGATAGCTCCAACCCTGGAAATTTCTTTGGAGACTTGTTTTTTACCCAAAAAAGTTTGAACTTTTTCAACGACTGAATAGGCATGGTCTCCAATGATGATTAATTCTCTTTCAAAACCGTCTGGAATTTTAATTTCTTCTAATTTTTGCATTATTTCGTCAAAGTTAACGTGAGATTCTTCTTGAGTATATGCATCGAACGATTCCTTACCAGTATACAAAGGACCTGTATTATGAGAGCGTCTATCTTTGGAACCCGCAATGTTCATACCTTCAGCGGGTTTTGGCACACCAAACGGATCTTTATCTCTTAAAGGATGTACAGCTGGTGCTGTTGCTTTTGCGGCATTGGCTTCCATCTGAATCTCTTTAGCAATTCCACCTTCGGTTTTTCCACCGATAAGTTTTATAAAGTCTGGATCCTCTTCGCCTTCATCAAGGGGTACTACTCCAAAGTGCATTCCTACTTGCCCGCGTATGTCTTGACTCCTTTTAGCTCCAATAAATTTAGATCTTACATTACTGTTAACGCCTTTCCATAAATACACTTTACGGTACTCGTCAGAAACTAATACATAACACTCCTCAGAGCTAAGTACATCTTTAATAGGACCTTCTGATATAACATCAGTTGTAGTTCCATCGGGATTGATTTTGAATAATTGTGTGTGAATTTTTTGAACACCTTAACCTTAAACTATGAATAAAAATTTATACTATTATAATAAAGTAGATGTTAATAAACTTTTATTAAAAAATAAATAGCTCTGAAACTGGATAACTTATAACTAGATGAGATTACTATAATTTTTTTAATTAATTATTCATAAAATAAGAAATGGGATATAGTTCACTTTTCTAGCGTGTATTTCATCTTCTCGACATGATTCCAGAGTTCTTCTGCTTTTATAACCCATTCATTAAATTCGTCTATGTTTTCAGGAAAATTTTCGTAATGTTTACGGATCGCACCAGATATTTTCATGTATTTAAGCATCGTTGACAAAGCCTTCCTAGAAAATTGCCGAGAGATTATTCCCCATAAGAACAAACCGACGATTTTTATCATTCTTCCAAAGCTCATATCCATTTCAAGATTTTGCCACATTGAAGTGAAATCTCTACCACTAAAAATAAAGTTCTTTTTAAATAAATAGGTAACATCTTTTTTCGTTGTGTTAGCAGCTCCTGGAATTTGAGCTAGTAAAGCAGCTAGTTTTGCTCCTTGATCACGAAAGTAAATAACATTAACATCCCACATATTTTTCATAGTTATTGGAAGGTTTTCTTTCAAAAGTCTCTGTATTACATCAACTGCAATCAGACTTGCTGACCACGAGGACTCTATTGCTTCGCCACTGAACGATTTTGACATACAAGCACTATCACCAATGCATAAAAATCCGTTACCTACTAAAGAAAAAGGTGATCTTCGGTACGCTGTAGTTGCCCTATGCTCCTCAAGGATAGTATAGGGAGGAAAAGGCACATCTTTTAGGAAAATTTCAACGGCTTTTTCAGCATTCTCATATCCTCCTGGCTGACCTCCTCCAAATATATTAGCGTTAGGTGCAAAGTGGGGGGCTACCCAAGTTTTATAATAAAGCCACGAAATTGATTCTTCATATTTATCAGTACCAGGGTGTGGTTCTTCGGGATTATTCCACTGAATCACCCTTTGAATAACATACATTTTTTCGTCATCTTCAATTTTAAACTTCTCAACACCAATTTCATCGGGGAGAGAATGTCGAACGATGGCGGAAGTACCAGTAGAATCAACAATTAATTTTCCATAAAATTCTTTAATTTCGCCATTGTTTTGAACTCGAACTCCTGTTAACATACTATCCTTAATTATCACCTCACTAAACGAAGAAGAGAATTGAAATTCTACTCCTTCCGCTTCAGCCAATTTTGCTAGCCTTTGTATAAAAAATTGGAAACGCATAGCTGTAACTGGATAATTCATAAGCTGTTGGTGTTTACCATAAGGACCATAGTAAGAAGTCCATTCGAAATTTGTAATGAATTCGTCAGTTCCTTCAACAGGAGGAGGTATCCTATATTTATCGAACACCATAGACTCTAAGTGGAATTGATCCATTTTCGATCCAAGATTCTTTTTAGACTCTCGTTCGACGATTAAAACGGAATGGTTCTTTTTTGCGAGCAACATTCCAAAATAAATTCCAACTGGTCCAGCACCAACGATAATAATATCATGTTGATTATTCATATTTAGGAAAAAAAGAGAGGGAATAAAAATGTTTTCAAGTTTGGAAAACTAACTTAGAATGAATTCAGCTATGTTTACACCAACTGAAGATGGAAGAATTATGATTTTACTCCTTTTTGATAAATCAGAGTTATTTTTTTTCTATTAAGCTTAAAATTCCATCGTTTATACTAGTTATCATATCCATTGTCGTAAATCGAGGACCGATTGTTTTTTTGCAATATTCTCCTAAGTATCCGTTAAGGAAAGCGGCAGAACATGCAGCTTGATACGGATTGCTTCCAGTAGTTAAAAAACTGGCACATAAGCCAGCAAGTACGTCGCCTGTACCTCCGATAGACATTTCTGGGCATCCAGTTTTGTTTATTTTAAGCAAATTTCCGTTACTTATATAATCAAATGGTCCCTTAGCTAATAGGGTAACATCCAGTTTTTTTGCTATTTTAAAAACTTCTATTCCTCTTTTTTCTATTTCATCATAAGGAGGTAAGTCGGTATCTATCAAAATTTGAAGTTCTCCCTCGTGAGGAGTAAGTATAATATTTTTTCCTTTAATCAAGTCGAGGTGAGGTTTAACTAGTTTTAAGGCATCAGCATCAATGACTAAAGATTTGTCAGCATTCTTACTATTTTCTAATAATTTAACTAAAAGTTCTTCTGTTGTTGGATCTGTTCCTAAGCCTGGGCCTATAACAATAGCATTTGCCCATTCCATTAACCATAAAATTTCTTCCGAAGCTTTTGTTGTTAACCATTTTCCAGGACTTGTCCGTACAATCATGTTCGGTGAATAATTTCGTAATACATCTCCTATAACCTCCGGAACATAGCTAATAACCAGATCACACCCGAAATGAATGCATGCTAAGGACGCGTACGCTGGAGCTCCTGAATAATTCTTTGAGCCACCAATAACTAAAACTCTACCGAATTCTCCTTTATGAGTATTAAATTTTCTGAATTTTAAGTTCGGTAATAAATCTCCTCTTCCAACAAAAATGTTTGCTTCTTGTGGTATTCCAATCGATTTTTCAATTATCTGATACTTTTCGGTTTTCTTAAAACCCTTTTTGAATTTATGAAATGTTATGACTAAATCTGCATTTATAGCTTTATCAAAAACTTTTCCCGTATCAGGATCTAATCCAGAAGGTACATCAATTGATACAACTCTAACACGATCTCTTAGTCTTTCTGCTAAATTGTTCATTGTGTCTATTGTAGAAGATATAGGTTCTCTTAATTTTCCACTTATTCCGGTTCCTAGTAAAGCGTCCACGATTAACGAGTAGTTCTGATCTTTTTCAATCAGTTTTTCAATTTTAATTGCATCCGTTGAGTCCCTAATGAAATCAACCTTGATCGAGTAAGTAAGGTTGTTATAAACAATATTCCAATTAATTTTAGCCTCTTTGGTATTTATTTTATCGGGCGTGCCTACTAAAATAACCAAAACTTTCACTCCATAAGAAGAAAGATGCCGAGCTACAACAAAACCATCGCCACCGTTATTACCAGTCCCACAGTATATAGCTACTTTAGATTTTTCATTTACTAATCCTTGCGCCATTATTTCCGTAGCAAAAGAGTATCCCGCGCATTCCATTAAGTGACTCTTAGGGATTCCCAACCATTCTGAATTATTGTCTAAAATAGCCAACTCTTCAGAAGAAATTTTATCTGAAATAAATCTCTCCATGACAATTAATTTTAAGATAGGCTAAATTAAAAACAATTTTAATACAGTAAAATAAATATTATCCTATGAAACTGCATGATAAAAAAGTTCTTTTGGTTACTGGGAGCACTCATGGAATAGGAAAAGCAATCATTTTAGAACTCGCAAAACTAGACTTTTCTGTAGTGATTAATGGAGCAGCATCTAAAAGCTTAGCAGAGAATTATTACGCTGAACTAAGGGAAATTTATCAAGATGAAATTGAGAATAATTTCTTATATGTACAGGCAGATATTAGTAAGAAAGAAGATCGAGAGATATTATTAAATAGAATTAAAAAAAAGTTTAATAGGATCGATGTTCTAGTAAACAATGCAGGAGTCGCACCTAAAATAAGACGAGATATTTTAGAAACATCTGAAGAATCTTATGATCGAGTAATGTCAATTAATCTTAAGGGACCTTATTTCCTAACTCAAGCTATTTCTAAATGGATGATCCAATTACGAGAAGAGTTAAAAGATACTTATCAACCCTATATCATTAATATATCCTCTATAAATCGCTATACGGCATCTGTTAATAGAGGAGAATACTGTCTCTCAAAATCAGCAATGAATATGATGACGAAATTGTTTGGAGAAAGGCTTGCTGAGTATGGAATACCTGTGTTTGAAATATCCCCCGGAATAATTGATACACCAATGACAGAGAATGTCCATAATAAATATGATGCCTTAATCAAGGAGGGTCTCACGCCGATAAGGAGATGGGGGCAACCTATTGATATTGCAAAACCAGTTATTGCTATAGTCTCTGGACTCTTACCATTTTCAACAGGTTCGGTAATCGATATCGATGGTGGATTCCACCTACATAGTCTCTGAGTGAGGAAAATGGAAAAAATTAATTTAGGTATATTAGATGGTGAAGTATTAGAATACAACACAGTTATTATAGGATCTGGAGCAGCAGGATTAAATTGTGCCATCCATCTAGTAGAAGAAGGGATAGCTCCCTGGCAAGTAGCACTTGTAACGGAAAAATTAGGAAGCGGAACATCCTTTAACGCTGGTTCTGATAAACAAACCTATTATAAAATGTCGATCATCGGAGATCAGTCCGATTCTCCTCTCGAAATGGCAAAAGATTTATTTTCTGGTGGAGCTATGCACGGGGATATCGCTTTGGTTGAATCTACAAATTCTGTTCGAGAATTTTTCCATTTAATTCATCTTGGCGTACCATTTCCTCACGATAAATATGGTGGATTCGTAGGATATAAGACTGATAACGATCCCAAGCAACGAGCGACATCCATAGGCCCATACACATCACAGGAAATGTGTAAAAGATTATTAGAAGTTGTAGATGAACTAGGAATTCATGTAATTGACAATTCTTATGCTGTTAGATTGTTAGTAGACGAAAATTCTGAAACTGAAGTAATTGGTTTGATTTGTATAGATATCAAATCATCTTCCAATAAAGAAGATTTAGAAGATTATATTAAATCGATCAAAATCTTTAAAACAAGAAACATTGTTATGGCTACTGGAGGGCCTTCATTCTTGTATAGAAATTCGGTGTATCCCACTTCACAGAAGGGAAGCACCTCTTTAGCAATAGAGGCGGGTTGTATATTACAAAATTTAACTGAATCTCAATTCGGACTCGCTTCTACTCAGTTTCGGTGGAATGTTTCTGGATCATATCAACAAGTAATCCCACGTTACATATCTATTGGAAAAAATGGTGATTCTCGCGAATTCCTCAACGATTACTTTCCTTCTTTTAGGGAATTATCGCGAGCTACTTTTCTGAAAGGGTATCAGTGGCCTTTTAACTCAGATCGAGTTCAAACTTTAGGTTCTTCTCTTATCGATCTTGCTGTCTATTTTGAAACTGAAATACAAGAAAGGAATGTATTTTTAGATTTTACAAGGAATCCTCACGGATATGATTTTTCGATCATGGATTCAATTGCAAAACAATACCTCGAAAATTCTAAGTCTGAAGAGGAATTACCCTACAAAAGATTAAAATCTCTCAACAAAAGCGCATTTTTACATTATAAAAACCATGGGATTGACTTGTCTAAATATCCATTACAGATTGCTGTCTGCAACCAGCATCTAAATGGCGGCGTATCGTGTGATATATGGTGGGAATCGAATGTAAAACATCTATTTGTTATTGGAGAAATAAACGGAAGTCACGGAATTCATAGACCTGGTGGTGCTGCGTTAAATTCAGGCCAAGTAGGAGGTTTAAGAGCCGCTCAGAAGATTGCTAAATCCTACAATAATACACTTTCACTAAGTAACGAAGAATTTTATTTAATAATAGAGGAACAGTTAAGTGTTTTCTTAGAAATGATAGAAAATTGTTTTAAGAAGTTAAAAAATGATGATGGATTCTCTCCTGATGCAATTATTAAGATAATTCAAGATCGCATGGAAAAATACGCAGGAATAATTAGACCTAATGAAGGATTAGAAGCAGAACTCAACAATATTATGCTGCAAATGAAAAACCTTGATAATATAATTGCCCTTAAAAACAGTAAAGATATTATAAATTATTTTCAAATAAGAGACTCTCTAACCACACAACTCTTATTCTTCTCTTCATTACTCGATTATCACCATTGTTCTGGACAAAGTCGAGGTTCATTTTTAATCAATAGAAAAAGTCTTAACACAGAAACTAAAGAAACAATCGTTTCTCTTCCAACAAAATTATCTTCTCTTAATTTCATTAGAAGCAGTTTGGATTTGGCAGATAAAATCCAAACAATCTGCTTAAAAAATGGTAAAATAGAAGTAGAATGGGTGAAGGTTCGAAAAATCCCTGATTTTAATAATTGGTTTGAAAAGGTTTGGAAAGATTATAACGAGGGAAAAATAATTTCTTAGGAATTTAAACTATTTTCTATTTTTGTATTCAGGATCTCTTACTGCGCAACCTGTAGATTTACCTTCTCTCATAAATTGCGAGCACTTTGAACATGTAATACATGTTTTATTCTTTTCTATTCTATTTTTTAGGAATATTTGCTTCGCAAAACCTGGATTGGCAAAGGACATCCTGCCAAATCCACAGATATCAACCATATTATTTTGTATGACTCCTGATGCGAGATTGCCCGCAAATTGTCGGAAATAGGAATAACCCGATCCTACAATTATCATATCTTGAGGAACTAAACTCTTAATCACTGAAGTTAAATAAATAATTCTATATACGCTAAATAAAGGATGCTCTTTGGGAAATTTTCCTCCTTTTACTGGCACATCATATGGGCGTGTGATATATGGCTTATAATGAGGATTACCTGCTGAGATGTTAAGAAGTTTTACATTGAGATCGTATAAATTGTTTATTAAATCAATTGGTTCTCCAAGATCAACAGAAGCAGGAAATTTCTCGTTTTCAATACTTTTTACCCCAAAGCCTGTAGGATAAGGATTACCATCGTAAACTCCTAAGCGTGAAGTAATCAAAAAATCGGAATCTTTCCTAAAATTATTCTGTAGCTTAGTCATTATATCAAGTAATAATTTAGACCTATTCTTATAATTCGTTCCTCCATATTCAGAATCTTTACGATTATGAGCAGATAATAATTCGCTAATCAAATAACCATGACATGCTTTAATATCTACACCATCAAATCCTGCTTCTTTTGCTAAAATAGCCTTCTCAACCCAAACTTCTTCAATTTTTTTAAGTTCTTCATCTGAAATAATAACACCATCCTCTCTTTTTACAGAAATGGCATTATCTAATTCATCATTATGATAAGCCCTAATAGGAAATTTTTTTCCATTCTTTTTTGTATAGCGACCGGAGTGGTTTAACTGAAGTATCAAACAGCATTCTCCCTTAAAATCCAAAGATTCCAAAGTACTATCAGACTGAGCTCTTATGAGGGATGTGAGCTGCTTAAAATCTTTTACATTTTCTTCAGAGAGAATTAATTGATGATCGTTTGAGCGACAATCTTCTGAAATAGCAGTTGCTTCAAACCATATTAAACCAGCACCTCCTTTTGAATAACGATTGTATCGTCGGAAAGTCAGTTCACTCGGAGTACCATTAGGTTTAGCATCGAATCCTTCCATTGGTTGTATTGAAATTCTGTTAGGTATAATAAAATGTTTAGATTGAATTCTTTTCTTCAAATTTTCAGTACTAGCATTTATAGGAAGAGGGATCATCACTCTATTTAACTCTGTTTTCAATTCTTTTAGTGTTTTATACTTAAAAGCTTCAAATGTATGAGAAGAAGGATGAACAAACATATTATTATATAAAATTCTCAGTAAAAAGAACTTTTCATTTTTCTAAATTAGTAACTTTTCTTTAAAAACCCTTTCAAATAGGATGAGAATGGAACTTCAGATTAGATCCTTCCTTAAGTAATAATAACTGTAAACTTTCTTCATTCCTAAATTCTCATACAATTTCAATGCATTAAGGTTCTGTTGTTCTACTTGGAGCCAAATATTTTCGGCTCCATTCGACATCGCCCATTCTTTTATTACAGTTTTGAGCATAGAACTTGCTATTTTTTGGCATCTAAATTCTGGAATAACAAACACATCAGCGATGTAAAAATAGCCATGAGGATTTAGTACACCCATTAGAGTTCCTATAGTCTCATTTCGCCATTTAGTGATAACAAAACATTTTTTTGGAACAATGATTCTATTTGTTATCTCTTTTATTATCTCCTGCTGGTATCTGTCTCTTTTCGTAAACTTCGCTAGTAGTGAGGCGAATTCATTTGCTCTTTCATCATGAATCTTGTAATTAAATTCGTTGTTAATGTGCTTTAAGTCAATATTTTGTACTGGCATTAACAAGGCATTTGTGCGATCCTGTTCAATATATCCTCGGTTCCTTAAAGCTCCATCTAATTCTTTTGGTTCAAAATACTCATGCATGGTGAATATAGTTGGTAAATTAAATGATTTATAAGCATTTTCAACCATTTCGATATCATTCTCGATAAGAGAATTATTTCCAGTATAATTAATTGGTATGACTGAATTAGCCCGATAAGTAACACCCTTAGTAAATCGTAATATCCATCCATTCAAAAAAAAATACTGTTCGGCCGGCCATGCGTTCATCAAAAATTCTTGAAATCGCTTAACTTCCTTTATGGCGGTCATTAGAATCAAAGAATGCAAATTAAAGAAATATCTTAAATTCTTCGAAATTATGAGTATCTCATAAATATAAGAAAAAGTGCCGGTGGAGGGGTTTGAGCCCTCGACCTCCAGATTACATCCAGTCTGACCCATTTTTTCAGTAGGATTATGAGTCTGGCGCTATAACCAAGCTAAGCCACACCGGCATAATAAAGCCTCCGGCGGGATTTGAACCCGCGACCTTTGCCTGTTTGGTTCATTTTTATGAATACCAAGGCAATGCTCTACCACCTTAGCTACTACTTGTGTTATACAAATAATTTAAGCCACGGAGGCAAGGCTTAATTCAGATATATGTAATTTTTTACATTGATAAATTATTTCTAAATTAAAAATTTTTTTACTACCTACTAATAATTTGCTAGTTTTGGTTCTCAAGTTTTAATAGATAGAATTAAAAAAAAAGATTGTAAAATAAAAAAAAGAACTATAATAAACTGGTAAAAACGGCTCCCAAGGTAATATATAATTGGCATAAAATATATGTAACCATAGCAATAAGTCCCGCTTGAGGCGTTTCTTTTTCAAACCTATCAATTGCAACGAAAGAATCCGAGAAGATGTACAATAGCGAACCAAGATAAATAAATATGAACGGTAATCCATTGAATTCCGCCAATGTAAATAAAGCTGAAATGTGCATTATCAATATCACTACCATATATATGTATACAGGTATCTTTAATTCTCCTAACTTATGCATGAATTTAGGCATATTGAAATAAAGAATTAAGAGTACTGGTGCGAGTAGAAATAACCCCCATATAGGAAATGCCGTAATGTTAGTAATAGATATGAAAAAAGCTATTGTATAAAGAATCTGGTTCAATAAAAAAGCACCCATCCCATATATAAACCATTTTTCCTCCAACATTAAAAATATATCTCCCATCATCCCACAAATAAGCCCTGCTACGATTAACCAATTAATGGTAGCTATTGGAACTCCAAAAACGTAAAAAAGAGCTAACATCGGCATTAAGAGCGGCTTAGTAATGTAATTCAGTTTTTTATTTTCTTTTTTCGTTGCAAATAGGTTGAGTCCAGCAATTATAAAATACGCAATTAAAAATATGTAGGCAATCATGTTTTCCATCAAAAGTTATTTTCAAATATATGATTGATAGATTAAATCAATATTTAAATAGTACTAAAAGTTAGCAAAATAACAATTATTTTAAAATCTATTCGGATTTTAAACTCTTTTTTTTATATAACACCGGGACATAGACTTTAATCTTAGGCATATAAATTTTTGGGATTTGCAGTGTTGGCATTGGAATAGGCTTATTTTGAAACTGTCCGAAGTCGAAGTTATGATCATCAAAATTAGAAGTTTTACTGGTTCTTTCTTCTAATGTATCCACATTAAAAGGTTCTTGATCCAATACTTCTCCTCTAATCTGTGGTACTTCTCCGTGTTTACCAATTCTTTCTGGTTCTTCTAATTCTTGTAGTTCATCTCCACTAATAATTTCCTCTTCAAATTTTTCTACCCAACCAATTAAATTGAATTTTTTTGCTTCTAAGATTTTTCGATAATCCTTAGCAAAGTTTTCATAATATGAGTAGTGTCTCAATTCTTCATCCGTGAAAACCCAACCTGTATTTGGATCGTATAGCATTCCTGTGATTTTTATGTTAGTGGTAATCTCTCGTGTGTCCCTGAGCTTCTGGACTTGATTCTCAATGTTCTTAATTTCATCAGTAAAAGTTTTGAAAAATTTCTGCATCTCAAGATAAAAATTTGTCCCAGATCTTCCAATCTTTTTGATGGCAAAATCGTTTAGTTTATTCATCAGATTATGGAAATCAATTTTTTTCATTCCGCAATCGAGATGTCCTAAAACTATTATACATTGAATATTATATTTGAGTATGGCAACTAATACAGATCTTAAAACATCATCAGTATACACATTTCCAGCATTTTTTAAAACAAACACATCTCCGGGTTTTAATTGAAATATTCGGTATACATCAATCCTTGGGTCCATACAAGTGAGAATCAAAACAGGATATCTTGGGATTTTATAGTCAATTCGATTAGACTCCTCTTCTTGTATAATTTTCCACTGATAATATTTATTACCCTCTACTAAAAATTGTTCTATTTTTTCATTATTTTCATTCAAAATTCATTCACTTTAATTCTAATTATAACTTTCTTAAGTAATTTTGTCTCGAATTCTTGTTCTTCGCTCCTTCTTTAAACTTTAACAATATTAAAAAAAAATAATATATATAAAAAAAATTTTTTATTTTTATTTCTGGATTAATAATTCTTGAACCTTAGACTTTAAATCTCCGTTACCTAAAAAATTCTTTATCTTATCTGAGTATTCAGGTAGTAACTGCAGAAATGGTAAAATAGCTTTTGAAAGCGAGCTAAATGCTTCATCGCCGCTACCCATGATAAACATTTTATCAGGACTTAAGTTTTTAAAGATCTCCGGTAAAATATTAACTAATTGAACCGCTAAGAACCTCTGATCGGCAGTGCTCATAGCGTTTACTTGTTCTTGGAATCCTTCAGCTTGAGCAAGCATTTGTTGTCTAATACTTTCAGCTTCACCCTCAGCTTGAGCAATCAATCTTTTCTTAATGGCAGAAGCCTCGGCATCAGCTTCAATTACTACCTTTAGGCGGTCACCGTCAGCTTCAATTTGTTTACGCTCGCGCTCTTTCTCAGCAATTGCGATTTCTTTCTCCTTTCTGCGTATTTCAATTTCTCTCTGAACTAATTGTTCTTGAGTTCCTATCTCGTTTTGTACTTGCAACTCTTTCATTCTTGATTCTTTTTCTGCGTCGGCTTTGGCAATTCTAGCTTTTTGATATTCAATTGCTTGCTTAACAGCTTCCATGTTTTTTTTTAGTTCAGATTCTACGATTATGACTTCCAATATTTCAAATGTTTCAATTAAAATACCCCAATCTGCTGACAACTCATGTAAATCTTTTAAAACATGGTCAATTATCTCTCTTCTTTCTCTAATGATTAATTCAAGTGGCATATTTGCACAGATGGTTCTAATTACTGCTTCAGCAGCTCCTTTTAAAATCTTTTCAACATAGTTCTCATCCCGCAAGTTCCATGAAACTGCACTAAACGCCTTTTCAGGATCAATGACTTTCCAAATAATCATGCCTACGAATTCAATATTTTGGTATTCCATTGAAACTACCTGATCGTGAGCTTCTAAAATCGTTTGTATACTAGTAGTCGGAATAACAATATATTCGTCAATTAAGGGCAATAACCATATACTACCACCAAGACCTGCTGATTTTACCTTACCATTTCTTAAATGAATTACAAACTGGTTTGTTTTAAATTTCCGATATCGTGCGGCCATAAATATTATGAATAAGAACCCTACTAT
>JAGXNP010000069.1:0-4689 GCA_019894885.1 Promethearchaeota archaeon
ATCCAAGCCAGCATAATGATAATAATGTCTTATACAATACCTCAAATAAGGGATTTTGAGTTACCTATTACAACCTCTTACTTGTATTACAACGATCTCTTATTACCTCCAAGGTTGGTGCCTAACTACATTCAATTAACGACGGTTCCAATTGGACCATTAGTGGCTATGTTTTTACTTCTCTCAGCGATCGCTCATTTATTAATCGTATTACCCAAAGTCAACAACTTCTATAACAGAAAATTGGGAGAGGAAATTAATTACTTTAGATGGTTTGAATACGCCTTAAGTTCCTCCTTGATGATAGTTTTAATTGCGTGGTTTTTCGGAGTTTACGATCTTTCCTCTTTAATTTTAATTTTTTGTATCAACGCTACAATGAATCTTTTAGGTTTGATGATGGAACTTCACAATCAAACAACACAGAAAACGAAATGGACATCATTTTACATAGGAACATTTGCAGGTCTTATTCCATGGGTAATAATTCTTCTATATCTATTTGGCAACGGTAATATTACCGAGATTCCATGGTTTGTATGGGCGATTTTTGGATCTTACATATTATTCTTCAATACTTTCCCGATTAATATGATCCTTCAATATAAAAAAATTGGGAAATGGAAGGATTATTTGCATGGAGAAAGAGGATATATTCTACTCAGTTTGTGGTCTAAAACTCTTCTAGCATGGTTGGTATTTGCAGGAGTATTACAACCAGCATAATTTAAAACTCTTTTTTTTTTATTTGTTTTATGTAAAGACTTGTAATTTTAATGGTGTTAATATTGAAGTTAATAGGATTGATAGGAGGTATGAGTTGGGAGAATACAATAGATTATTACCGCTTAATAAACGAAATAGTAAATAAAAGATTAGGAACATGGAATTCAGCAGAGATATTGTTATATTCGGTCAATTTTAAAGAAGTCCTTAAACTGCAAAACCAAAATAAGTGGAATGATCTTATAGATTTAATGGTAATCATATGTAAAAAACTTGAATTAGCGGGAAGTAAAGCTATCGTCATCTGCTCTAACACAATGCACAAGATTGCTGCTGAAATTGAAGCCGAAATTTCAATCCCACTCATCAATGTTGTAGATGAGACTGCTAAAGTTATCAAATCTATGGATATTGAGAATGTTGGCTTATTAGGCACAAAATTTACGATGGAAGGTGTTTTTTATGTTGAAAAACTTATGAAAAAGTATGAAATAAATACAATAATCCCCGATAGAATTGAAAGGGATTACATTCATAAAACTATCTATGAAGAGTTTGCGAAAGGAAAATTCCTAGAATCAGCTAAGGTAAATTTTTTAATTATAATTGAAAATTTGATAAAAAAGGGGGCAGAAGGGATCATTCTCGGATGTACTGAACTCCCAATGATAATCAATTCTCAAGATGTAAATGTTCCTCTTTATGATACTCTAAGAATTCATTTAAGAGCTGCTGTAGATTATGCTATAAATGATGAAACCATATAATTTCTATATTATTTTAAGATAAAGCTTAAGCATTTAGGTTTTCGATCGTTTTCAAGAGCTCCTCCCCTTTTTGGGTGTCATATTCTCCTTCGTCCCTCCATAAAATTTCACCATTTTTCCGTATTAAAAACAAATAGATAGTATCTTCAGATTTTATGTTTAATAGCTTTTCAAATAAAGGTTTATTAGTATAGAGCGTAATCGTTCGCTCTCTTACACTTCTATTGGGAATTCCAGCTCTCATTCCTCCATCAATCATAAATCTCATAACTTTATACCCTGAGTTTAAAGTAGGAACTTCATAATATCGAAAATCTTGAGTTGATTTTTCAATCTTATTTAAAAAAACGCTCCATTCATCTGCAAGGCTCTGATGCCAGCGCTGAAATGGCACAATTAGCACATTAAGTTCACCCTCCAAATCGTAAGGAATATTGTATTTCTTTTTTTCTAAATTTTTACCTGAAACATTTGGAAATTTCATATTTTCATCTCTTAATCTTTAGTTTATTGTAAGTATTATTCTAATATGTTATTAAAAAGCTCGCATAATAATACATTCAATAGGAGAAGGATTGTTTAATCATAAATAACAAGATATTCATTAAAATCTATAAATTATAAAACATTTTCAAAAGCGAATTCTAAGATTGCAGTGATTAAGACTAATCTTATCTTCTATATTCATCTCCACAATCTCCTATGATTTGAAGTAAATCCTTTGATTTTGATAAAACTCTGTTAATTTCTTCAAAATCATCTTGATTTAGAGAAAAACTAAAGGTTTTAGAATTTTGCTCAATGTGTTCAGATATTCCTAACCGAACTCCTATTATAGCACCACCTACAACTGGATTTTCTAGAACATAACGGACAGCAACATTGGCTATGGTGACACTATACTTTGAAGCGATTCTTTTCAAGGTCTGAAGTAATTCCTGAAAGAGTTTCCAGTCTCCCCACCGATCGATCATATTTTTATATTTACTAAGTGATGCAGTATATAACTGTTCTCCGAGGGGTTCAGGTTGATTTAAATATTTTTCAGTTAACAATCCTCCACATAGAGTACCATATGCCAGGAGTTTAACATTATATTTCTTACATAACGGGACCATAAGTTGTTCTGGTCTTCTATCAATTAATGAATATTGAACTTGATTGGATACGATTTTAACTCCCATTTTTAAGAATTCTTCAGTATGTTCTGTGTCAAAATTAGTCAAACCGAGGGTTGATAGTGTTCCATCTTTTCTTAAATCATCTAAAAATGTAATAGCTTTTAGATAGTTCTTATCTTGATATTCCCACCAGTGAAATTGAAGCATATCTAAAGTTTCAATTCCCATTCTATTTCTGGAAATATCGATTGCCTTATTAACTAGTTCTCTAGTGATTTTTTGAGGTCTGGGTACCCATTTAGTAAAAAATTTCAAATCCTCGAGGGATTCTTCCTTCTGTTCTCTAATCCTCTGCTCTCTGAAAACTTTGACAAAATCTTCAGCAGGCCCATAATGATCTGCTAAGTCCCATGTTGTAAATCCATTCTCTACATGTAAATTCATACTTTTTATTGCTTCATTTTTATTGATATAACCGTGAGCTCCAGAAACCTGCCACATACCGTTTATAATACGGCTTATTTTAAGATTTGAGTTTAAAAATGTCTTAGATTCAAGTGGTAAATTCATAAAAATACTCTTTTAAGTTGATCATTCAATTTATTATGAGTTAAAATGGTGAAGTTAACTTAAAAGAATTCTATAAAAATTATAAGATTTTGAATTAATAGCTTATAATAAGGAACTTTTTTTTGATTTTGTTATAATTATTCTTGGTTTTTTATGCTAGAAAATAAAGTTATGATAATTTTAGGAGCTACAGGAGGGATAGGTTCCGAAGTAGCTAAAAAGGCATCTAAGTTGGGTGCGAAGTTAGTACTAGTAGCTAGAACATCGACTGATTTGAAAGAATTAGAAAGTAAATTGGAACATGCAATCTCAATCCAAGCAGATGTTACTAATCCCGATGATTTAAAGAGAGTCGTTGAGAGAGTATTAAGAACTTCGGTAAAATTGATGTCCTAATACATGCAGTAGGTTCTATTCTTTTAAAACCGATACATGCTCTAAAATTGGAAGAATTCGAAGAAGTAATAAAACTAAATTTAACTTCTGTGTTCCTATCAATAAAAGCCGTTATAAGGGGAATGATGAGAAATAAAAAGGATCTATAGTCATTATCTCATCTGTCGCAGGATCTAAAGGTTTACGGAATCATGAAGCGATTAGTGCGGCAAAGGGAGGTCTTGAAAGTATGATAAGATCGGCTGCAATTACATATGCCTCTAAGGGTATTCGATTCAATGGAGTTGCTTTAGGATTAGTCGATACTCCACTGGCTGCAGGAGCTAAATTGACTACAAATGAGAAAGCATTAGAAATTTCAAATAAAATGCATCCTTTAGGTAGAATCGGAAAGCCAGAAGATGTCGTGGATGCAATTCGCTATCTAGCCTCAAATAATTCTTCCTGGGTCACAGGAGCAATAATACCTGTTGATGGGGGATTATCTATAGACTGATCCACCTATTTTTTATCCCAGTTCTCAATAATTTCAAATGAATTCTCTATACGGTCTTTAATTACAATATAAAGCTCATCATAAGATTTTTCAATAATAAAAGGAGTAAAACGTACTAAAAAACTGTCATTAATGAACTCAATCAGTTTTTCTCTTTTTTTTTTATCTAAATTATCCCATGTATTTCTAATATAATTTATTCTTCGATTTTTTTCCTCAATTAATTTGCGAAAAAACCACTCATCAAAAGTACTCAAGTCCCTTAACGAATATACCATCAAAGATTAAATGATAGTTTATGTATTTAAAGGATCTCTTTCACAAAGCTATTTGTATCGGTATTACAAACAAAGGATTAAAAAAAAGGTTTAAAAAAATTATGTAATAGAATACCACTTGGAAAGATTTTAAGAAGGTAATATTACCTTATCAATAACGTGAATGATTCCGTTATCTGTTTCTATATCAGCTTTAATAACGGTTGCATCGTTCACTTTTACTCCACTAGTGGCATCTATGGTTATTTCCTGTCCTTGTAAAGTCTTCACTTTCATGACACCTGAAAGGTCAGTTGATTTAACTTTTCCTTCGATTCCGTGGTATAAAAGAATTC
>JAGXNP010000069.1:4787-14105 GCA_019894885.1 Promethearchaeota archaeon
TTTTTTTTGATTTGTAAATTAAAAAAAAGAAATGGAACTATTAATAAATATCATTTATAATTTGTTAATAACAAATTTCAAGAAAAAAAGGTAAATAACCCTATTTAAGGCAATAATCTTGAACTCTATTTAGATTAAGTGACAAAAAAGTTAAATTAATAATTATTTGGATTATGAACAAATTTTTATAAAATATAAATTTTTAAACTAAGGTTAAAAAGTCCTATAATTAATGGATATATATCAGATATTAATCTTAATCTAGCTTTCTATTTTACTTCAATAATTACCCTTCTTATTCTACTGCTATCTTTGAAATTTCGAAAGTACTCATAATGCTTGAAGAATTATTAACTTAAAATTTAAATATTAATTTCATATAAAACAATTGTTTCAAATAGAGAATAGTAAAATATGAGATAAATTAAAAGAGAGGATAAATTTGGTAAAAGAAGATTTTAAAAAAATTATTTCTGATTTACTCAAAAATCAAAAATTAGGAGTGCTCGCAACAGATTTAGATGGTTTGCCGTATACAAGCTTAATTGCATTTGCGGCTACAGACGATTTACATCATATATTTTTTTCTACTTTAAAAGATACGCGTAAATTTTCTAATATGAGTAGAAATCCTCGTGTAACCTTATTAATTGATAATCGAAGTAACCAACGAACCGATTTCTACGACGCGATTGCTGTTGCTGCTCAAGGATCTGTCGAAGAATTACAGAAATCCCAGAGTAAATTTAGAACTCTCTATTTAAATAAGCATCCATATCTGGAAGAGTTTGTAAATTCACCCAATTGCGCAATATTACAATTAAATGTAGAAAAATATCAATATGTGAGTCAATTTCAAGATGTAAAAATATTGGAGTTAGAAGATTGAAATTTTTTCTAAACTTGATGAAATATCTGAAAAAGAACGGAATAAAGTAGGAGGAAAAGGATTTAATTTATCATGTCTCCAAAAAAAAACAATTTAAAAATCCTAAAACTCTCGTTTTAAGTTCACAGGTATATGAATCCTTTGTAGATTTAACAGGATTAAAAATTCAAATTCCATTTCTAATTAATTAAAAAAAAAGTTCTAGTTCGAACAAATATATGCAAGGAAAATTGTCAATATGGACAATAGAAGAGTTAGAATAATAATAAAAAAGAGGATCAGTGGTCCGATATTATATTGGATGAGTCGAGATCATAGAATTAGAGATAATTGGGCTTTAATATATGCTCAGGAACTAGCGCTAAATAAAAAACAACCAATTATTGTTGTTTTTTGCTTGCAACCGGAATTTTTAAATGCCGAAGCAAGAATCTTCAAGTTTATGCTTGATGGATTGGAAATCATAGAAAATGATCTAAGAAAACTCAACGTAACATTTGTGGTATTAACAGGAAATCCAAGCACTGTCTTGATGGACTTTATAGAAGAATATAAAATAGGAATGTTAATAACAGACTTTTCTCCAATAAGAATAAAAAGGAACTGGATTGAAGTATTACGTAGTAAATTAAACATACCCTTTTGCGAAGTAGATACGCATAATATTATCCCTTGTTGGATTACATCTAATAAAAAAGAATATGCGGCCTACACAATACGTTCAAAAATAAGCAAATTACTAGCTGAGTTTCTAGTAGCGTTTCCAGATATTAAGAATCACCCATATTCTTGGAATGAAAACTTTAGTGAAGTTAATTGGATAAAGCTGAGAAATTTCGTTTCAATGGATAAATTAAGAAAGAATTTTGAATGGATAAGGCCAGGAGAGAATGAAGCAAGAGGAGCTATGAAATTATTCGTTCCAGAAAAACTTAAAAACTATACAAAGGAGAGGAACGATCCAAATAAAAATAGTGTTTCCAATCTCTCTCCATATTTACATTTTGGACAAATTAGTTCTCAAAGAGTAGTTTTAGAATCGACAAAGTCAAAAAGAATAATAAATCTCAAGGGTTCTTATTATGACGAAATCATAGTACGTAAAGAATTATCAGATAATTTCTGTTTTTATTCTCCTGATTACGATTCTTCTAGTTGTTTTCATTCTTGGGCTAAAGATACTCTGAATCAGCATAGAAAAGATCAGAGAGATTACTTTTATACTTTAAAAGAATTGGAAGGAGGAAAGACACATGACGATTTATGGAATGCTTCTCAGTATCAAATGATGAATAGAGGGAAAATGCATGGTTATCTTAGAATGTATTGGGCAAAGAAAATCCTTGAATGGACAGAAACTCCCGAAAAAGCGTTAGAGTTCGCAATATATCTTAACGATAAATACGAACTTGATGGGAGAGACCCTAATGGCTATGCGGGAATAGCATGGTCTATTGGTGGGGTTCACGATCGAGCCTGGGGTGAGAGAAAAGTCTTTGGTAAAATAAGATATATGAGTTATGATGGTATGAAAAGAAAGTTTAATGTAAAACAATATATTGAAAATAATTTAAACGAAAATTAGATGCTAAAAATTGACTGAAAAGAAATTTTTAAAGCCTAAGGTAGTAATAAGCAAGTCTATAGAATTCTAACACTGTAGATGGAATGGAAATATTATAAAAAGTGATTTTGTGAAAGTTTTAAGGCCCTTTGTAGAATTTTATCCCATCTGCGCTGAGCTCGAGATTGGACTGGGAGTACCAATAGATCCGATAAAAATCGTAAAATCAGAACGATTGAAGTTAATACAACCAAAAACGATGAGAGAATATACAAAAGGTATGGAATAGTCTTCCGAAAACTATCTTAATTCTTTAAGTGACATTGAAGGCTTTATTATGAAATTTAGTTCACCTTCATGTGGTTTATATGAGACCATATATTATTTTTACTAAAATCCAGGTTCTGCAGTGATAGAAAAAGGAGCAGGATTATTTGGGAAATCAATATTAGATAAATATCCAAATACTGTGATAGAAAATGAAGGGGTTCTAACAAATTTTAGAATAAGAGAACAATGGCTAACTAAACAGTTTGTTTTAAGATTTTATCGAGCAATTAAGGATTCAGAATCTTATAAAAATTTGGTTAATTTTCATTCCATTAACAAGTTTCTGCTCATGGCATATAATCAGAATTTAATGAGGAATATGGGAAGAATTGTAGCAAATCCATTAAGACATAATTTTAAATCCGTCGTTGAGGAATATGAAAACCTATTACTACTTTCGTTCAGGGAACCCCCTCATTATACTTCACATATTAATGTATTGATGCACATTCTTGGGTACTTTAAAAAAAAATTAAGTCATAAAGAAAAAGCTTTTTTTTGGGTGAACTAGAGAAATGCAGGGCTGGATGGATACCTCTATTTGCCATAACCGAATTAATTAAAGCTTGGATCGTTCGGAATGATCAATCATATTTAAAGCAGCAAATGTATTTCAATCCTTATCTCCCAGAGTTGATGAATTTCGATATGAAGAAGCATTGGAGAGGAAAATCTTATTGGAAAAAAAATGAGAATTAAAAATCTTAATTTTGAGCCGGAGCTTTAATTAGTAAACTAGGACTATCGGTTGTTCTTTCCTTTTCTCTATTGTCATAACCGAATTTTAATACCTTAAAACCAATAAGAAACGGTATAACACTTAATAAACTCAAAACTAGAGCATATGGAATATTTTCAGTAAAACTAAGCAATATCCCCCCAACAATTGGTCCTATAATTTGAGTTAGATTGTCTATTCCTGTAGTAATACCCATTATTTTACCTTGGTTTTGATTACCTACAGAACGACTTGTAAATCCAGTGATGATTCCCTGAGATATTGACCCAGCAAAACTAAGAAAAAACAATAAGATTACTAATTCCCAGACTTGAGTCACAATTCCAAAGAATAAATATGTAACTATGTAAGTTCCTAATCCTAAGAGTGCTGTAATTGGGTCTCCAATTGACTTTCTTAGTCGATTAAAGACTAATAACCTAAAAATTATTTGATATATGCCTAGAAGCGTCAATAGAATTCCTACTATAAATGGACTTAATCCAAGTCGAATACCCGCGAAGATACTAAAGGTAGTTTGGAGAATTCCTCCCGTGATTGCAATAAAACTATACTGAATGACAAGAATTACAGTTTTATTATTTTTCCAAATAGAAATAGATTTATTATTTAAATCAGGAGTTTGTATGAGGCCATCTTGCCATTTTGAATTAACCTTTTTAGGCAAGCTCTCCTTTAAATAGATTGTAGTGTAAACCAGTGAAAATCCTGTCAGTATGGAAGCAAGAATACCCGGCCAAATAATCCCGAAAGGAAATAAAATTCCACCAATTGCAGGACCTATTAAGAATGCTAAACCGAATGCTATTCCAATATTGGTCATCTGTTTTGGTCTCTCTTTTGGGGGTACAATATCACCTATTATTGCTTTTGCTATTGGAAATTGACCACTAAAAATACCATCTACAATTCGAGCAATAAATAAGAGAAGAATATTGTTGGAAAGTATCAAAATTATAAAACCTACAAAGGTTCCTGCTAATGAAATCAACATTACCGGTTTCCGACCATAGTTATCACTCAATTTTCCGAGTATCGGTCCAAAGAAAAATCCAAAAATAGCATTCGAACTTAAAAGAAAACCTATTACTACAGGTGAACTATTGAATTCTAAAATGAAAAAAGGCAAAAACGGAAGAATAATACTAAATCCAAGAATGTCCACAAAAACAGCAATCCAAAGAGGAGTTAGTTTCTGATATTCAGATTTTATTTTAACCATAGTAAAAAAGGTGAAATTACTTTAATAAGGCTTGAGATAATAAAAAATTTAATAATTTCATATAAGATAATTTAAAATTAGGAAAAAATACACATTCATTTCTTTTTAATAAATAATTCTATACTCTGTGAGATTCGAGATCCCGCTAAAATTATAAATAGTATTACTTAATATTTCATAAGAAAATGGTTTAAACTTCTTTTTATCCTACTTTATTCATATTCATGACAGATTTAAATCCTGATAAATTGCATGTTGTCTATAAAGACTCGGTTGATGAAGTAAGCCTTAAATTACCTCGCAAATACACATTAACTCATTCTGATTCAGCGGGAGATCTTTTTCTTACAATAGGATCCGATTATGATTTTGAACAAATTTCAAGTCTTTATACGCGTTTTATGAGGGATGAGGTGTTAGCTGAATGGCAAAAGAATAATGATCAGTACGAGCTACATATCTATATGCATGTTAGTGGAGGTTTTTGTTTTGGTTGGGCGGGATTACGAGACAGAATCTTTTGTTATCATTTGCCACTCGTACTTCAAGCATTTAAATATGGAGATAAGAAACTTATTGAGGAGATGCCAGAAATCGAAAATTCTGATATTATAGTTCATTTTCAATCCAAGAATAAGAAATACGATAGAATCGAGAATTTTGGACAAATTAAAGAAATTCATTGTTAAAAATTATAAACCCTTTTCTATAAGGGATTAACTTTTATAATGCTTAGAACTCTTCTCAGTAATAAAATATTAACAGTGCCTACTTAAGATTTATTTATTGTATTATTAATATGGATGCAATAACTAAATTAGTAGAGAAAGGTTATAATAGAATTGCTGAAGATTACTATAGTCTTAGGAATCTAAGTAAGTTCAATAATGAACTGGAGGAATTTGTATCTTTACTCCCAGAAAACGCTCATATATTAGATGTGGGATGTGGTGCGGGTATTCCTACAGCTAAATTTTTAATAGAAAAGGGTATTAAAGTAACTGGGATTGATTTATCTGATACAATGTTAAATCTAGCGGGAAAGAATGTGCCGAGTGCTGAATTCATTAAAATGGATATGAATGAGTTAAATTTTAATGAAAAAACCTTTGATGGGATTGTAAGTGTATATGCCCTCTTTCATGTTCCTAAAGAAAACCACTTCGAAATATTTAAGAAATTTTTTGAAGTATTGAAACCTGGTGGTATTTTAATGATTAATAATGGGGTCTCAGAATCAGAAGGAACGAGCCGGTTTTTTGGGGTTCCAATGTTTTGGAGTAATTTCGGTCCAAAAACCACTCTCAATCTCGTAAAAGAAGCAGGTTTCTCAATCATATCTGAAGCTGTTTTGGAAAGAGGAGGAGAATATCAATATTGGATTTTTGGAAAAAAATTGGAATCATAATAGCCAATATTTCAATGAAAAAAGCTAAGAGTTAAAGATAGTTGAATAATATGGAGAAAAAATTTATTTTGATTACGGGTTCCACAGATGGGATTGGCTATCAAACGGCAATTGATCTTGCTAAATCTGGGAATCATGTAATAGTGCACGGAAGAAATCAAGAAAAAGCCGAGTTAGCAATGAGGAAAATTGAAGAAGTAACCAATAGTTATAATTTAAGTTATGCTTATGCTGATTTGGGATCTTCCAGTCAAATCAAAGAAATGGTTAGTGATCTTTACAAGCGATTTGATAAATTGGATGTGTTAATAAATAACGCGGGGATAATTAGACCAGAACGAACAGTTAACCAAGAAGGATTAGAAGAAACTTTTGCAATAAATTATATAGCTCCTTTTCTCCTTACAAATCTTTTACTCGATTTGCTGAAAAAGGGAACATCGAGTCGAATTGTAAATGTAGTTTCGCGAGTTCAATCTAATCAACTAAATACTGAGGATTTACAATTGGAAAAGGAATATACTGCTGTTAAAGCATATGCAAAATCTAAAACGGCGCTTATTATGTTTACTTATCTCCTTGCACAAAAATTTCGTAATCAAGATATAACTGTAAATTGTCTTCATCCAGGTGTAATTAATACTAAACTATTGAGAGCTGCGTTTGGAGCGGGGGGTGCATCACTAGCGGAGGGTTCTAAGACATTAGTTTTCGCAGCTATAGCTCCGGAATTAGAAAAAGTAACTGGAAAGTATTTTGTAAATAATCGTTCAGTATCCTCAAAAGAAATTACTTACGATATTGAAGTTCAGAAAACACTCTGGAAGAAAACAGAAGAAATCTTAGGGTTAGCAAAAACTCTTTAGGTAAAAAAAGTGAAAAAATTCTATTCTTTTGGTTTTAACTTGAATTTCATGCGATCTCTGCCTAAAATAATTACTCCGTCAAAAATTTCGCTCACACCTTTCAGATAGAGTTCTCCAGTTGCCTTATTAGTCAATGGAGGTGTTATATGGACATACACGAGTTTTTTTACGCCTGCTTCTTTTGCTACTTTTGCTGCAACAACAGGATCCATGTGATAATCTTGAATGTCTTTCAGTATCTTAGCGGGTCTGGTGAGATTATTTCGTTTTAAACCCTCAATCATGTTATTTAGCAGGTCATATGAGATTGCTTCACTGAAGAGGATATCCGCACCTTCGCAGTGCTCTGCCAAAGTATCGGTTTTTTTCGTGTCTCCTGTTATTACTACCGCATTCCCCTTATATTCTATCCTATACCCTACAGCAGGTTCTGCAGGAGAGTGATCGACTTGGAAGGCGTAAACTTTTAATCCGTTTGTCCCAAAACACAAAATCCTTTCGTTCGGATCAGAGAATTCAATAGTTTTGCTAATTGGCGTTCCTGCTTCTGGTAGCATTATATCCTTACCATGATGGGCAACTCTATAACCGGTATCGTGTTCGTATGCCATGATAAATCCGTTCACTACTTTTTCAACGCCTTCTGGACCGTAGACTTCCAGTGCCTTCGTTCTTCCGTTAGCCCACGACATCATATTTGCCTCCCCAAGATCTCCTATGTGGTCTGAATGAAAGTGTGTAAGAAGAATTTTGCTTAAGTGCGGTATTGGAAGTCTCATAATGTCAATAATTCGGGATGTACCAGGTCCAATATCAATAAGAAAGAACTCTCCGCCTGCGATAACAGCGATACACGAAGCGAGCCTTACTTCATTGTTGAAAGGACCCCCCGATCCTATTAAAAATATTCTTATCGAGTCATCTTTCAAGATTTTTTCATTGTACGCCATAATTTTCCTCAGTTTTTTCAATTTTTAAATCTTTCCTTAAAGAAATTTGTCTATGGTTTCTTTTTACATAATAAGTTCCCTTTTGCTTACTCTTCCACTATCTTATGATTTTAAAAAAAATAAATAGGTTACTTACCACTACTTCTTTTATTTCGAATAAGAACGTATACATGAGCAATTGCAGCAGCAATGAACGCTATGAGAAACAAGATCATAGGAATCCAAAGAAACTCTAATCTCAGGAAATAAGCAAAGTCTCGACCGAAACCGAATGGCTGCGGAACATAAATGAAAACTAGGAATACGAAATAAGCAATTACTATTGACCATCGTAGCCATTTTAGCAAGCCTAAGCCGTGAATGTAGGTGAACACGAGCATTGCGAGAAATCCAAGCAAGAACATAGCCCACATGGGAGGATTGGAGCCAAAATCTACCCATTGAGCAATTGCCACTATGGTTGCGTGCACAGCAACGTAAGACTCCACGATCAACACCCACCATTTATTCAAGTGCATGCGAGTGTATGCTAGTACCATCTGTATAAACAAGAGACCCATGAAGAAAAAACCACTGAGCAAGGCGGGAGAGGAATCCATTGGATGGAACCAGAACGTGTACACTAATGCCCAACTGAAGATTAATTGATGACTCTTCATGAAAGTGTTTGCGACTTCGGGTCGCATTAACTTTTTTTCCTTAATACCAAAGAATAAACCACGCTTGGGATTTTGCATGACTAAGAGAATCGAAAGCATAATGATTACGCTTCCTTGACTCGTTAAGATTGCTACATCTTGGGCAAGCCCATCATACCATAAATGCGTCTGAAGTAAATGAAGAAGCGTAAAGCCTATTAAAATGAGTGCCATCATCCCAGTATATGCAAGTAATTTCTTTTCATCGAGTTTTTTAGCGTGATAATTCTTATGTGCCCAAACAATGACAAACCAAACGGAAAATTGATGTGCTCCATAAAAAGTCCAAGTGATGATCATGGTTAGCGTGTCTCGAGCATTCAGTTTCCAATAATAATCTTCGGGGCCCGTGTCGGGATTCAAGGGTGGGAAGTTGAGTCGCAAAAAAGGTTCGAGGTAAAAGATGAGAATCACTTCTACCACAATGAAGATAATAAGTCCTATCCAGACTTTAAACGCAGGGGTTCTAACCATGGAAACGCTATTTGGCGAGGTTATAGTTACCATTTGATTATCATTTTCAATTTTTATAATAGAAAGAAAAAAAAATGGAATATAAAGTTTCATCTCATATCCTATAAATATGAAATGTCTACATATTATTTATTAAAGCATTGGCTTTCTTATAGGTATTGGATTATCCAAATAGAAC
>JAGXNP010000006.1 GCA_019894885.1 Promethearchaeota archaeon
TATTGTATTTAAATTTTTACTATTTGATAAAGTAAGTATTGCATTTTGTGGGTTTAGAAAAGCGAAAAACTAACAACAAGAAACTTTATAATAATCATCTAAAAAAATACATAATAGACTTATTAAAATCCCAGTTTTAGTTGCTTTAAAAGCTCAATTAAAGATTCGGTTAATTTATATGTTTTTAATTCTTCAAATGGCACGAATTTAGCGTCTAACGCATCGGAATCCGGTATAGGTGGTTGATTTAGATCCTCCTCAGTTTGTTCTACGAAATAATTAATCAAAACATAATGGTATTCGATCTTCCCGGTATCATCGTATATTATTTTATCTATTATGCCGGCTAATTTTGTAACCTTCACCTTAAAGCCTGTTTCTTCAAAACCCTCTCTTTCAGCAGCAGATTGTACTCTTTCACCAAGATCTAAGTGCCCTCCTGGAATCGACCAATATCCCGCGTCAGGATTGAATTTTCGTTTAACGAGTAATAACGAATTATCTCGAATCAATAGAACGCCTACTCCTACTAAAGGAACAATAGGATAACGTCTTAAGTCGAAAGGGGTTAAATTTTTATTATTTACCATTTTTAAACAAAATCTTTAATAATATTATTAATAATTTTAGAATCTACTACTATAAATTGTTATTTTTATATAATCTACATTTATCTTCTCAATATAATTTTAATCATTTAAATCAATAATTAACTTTTTTTTTAAATTTCTATTAAAATTTTTTATTAATGAATTCACCTATTTTATTGATACCTTCTATACTTTCTGGCGCAAGAACAGCAAATGCTTGAAATACGTGAATCATATCCTCCCAAATATCTAACTGTACTTCAACACCTGCCTCTTTAGCTCGTTTTGCTAATCGAGTGGAATCGTCAAGTATAATTTCTGCACTTCCAACTTGAATACAGAGCGGTGGAAGCCCCTTGAAATTGGCGTATAAAGGTGATGCGTATGGATTTTTTGGGTCAGTTTTTCCTAAATACAATCTTGCATCGAATATTAACTCATCTGGGGATATAAAGGGATCTTCGTGGAGCTTAGTTTTTATTGATTCTCCAGTTGCCGCTAAATCTGTCCAAGGAGAAAGGCAAACCGCCGCAGCAGGTAGTGAAACTCCTTGATCTCGTAATTTTACAAGAGTAGCAATTGTTAAACCGCCACCAGCAGAATCTCCAGCAATAATTAATTTTTTAGGATTATATCCCTCACTGTTTATTAACCATTCATAAGCACGGACAGAATCTTCTAAAGCGGCAGGAAAGGGATGTTCTGGAGCTAATCGGTAACCCAATATCAGCACTTTTGTTTTTGAGACTTTAGAAATTCTTTGTGCTAAATCTTGATGAGAAGTAATCGAGCCTTCGATATACCCACCTCCATGTAAATACAATATCGCACGATCTTTAGCGATATCTGGTGTAATCATCCAAGCAGCGGGTATTCCACCAGCATCGACATTTTCTAATTTAGAATCTTAAAAAAGAGGTGCTAATCGTGCCATTTCTTCTAATCCCTCACGACTCTCTTCTACTCTTTTCTTTATTGCCTTCTCTTTATTTTCTTTTAGCATCTTTATAACACTTTTCATGCCTCTACTTACCATGTGGTTTCACCTAACAACGAAATTTCAATCAAATTCAATAACCTTAATGATAGTAGTTATATCTAATTCTATAAAAATATTATTGGAATCGTGATTTATTATTTATTATTAAACAAAACAATTTAATTCAAATATTATTAATTTGCATTAGGCATTCGATATTAAATTATAAATATCCGTTTAATGACATTACGAGAAAGGTCTAAATTTTGTCTATACTAATGAAAATCGCGCGTGAAGGTAAAATAACTGAAGAAATGAAACTTGTAGCCAAAAAAGAGCAAGTTGATGTAGATTTCATACGAAAGGGAATAGCTCAAGGACGCATTATTATTCCAAAATCCAACCAACGCAAAACTGAACCCATTGGGATAGGAGAGGGCTTACTAGTAAAAATTAACGCTAATGTTGGTTCGAGTAAACGAGTATGCGATATAGAGGGAGAATTAGAGAAAGCTAAAATTGCAGTAAAGTACGGTGCCGATACAGTAATGGACCTGAGTACAGGGATCAGTGAGGAGGATGTGAAACTTATAAGAAAAAAAATACTAGATGAGATTAAGGTCCCAATTGGAACAGTTCCTATTTATCAATCAGCATTAAGAGCCCTAGAAAAAAAAGGTGCTGTCATTAATTTTGATGAGGATGATCTCTTTAATGTTGTCGAAGAACAAGCGAAAGAAGGTGTAGATTTTTTCACAATTCATGTCGGAGTCACAAAAAATATTGTTAATTACCTAAAAGATCATCCTAGAATGATGGGTGTTGTTTCTCGAGGAGGTACTTTTCTAGCAGCCTGGATACTTGAAAATGAGTTAGAAAATCCCTTTAATCGGAACTATGACTATTTGTTAGATATGGCTAAACAATATGATTTTACCCTTTCGCTTGGAGATGGTATGAGACCGGGGAGTATCTTTGATTCAACAGATTACGCTCAAATTCAAGAACTTATGGAAATATCCAAATTAGTAAAGCGCGCTTGGGCACAGAATGTGCAAGTTATGGTAGAGGGCCCGGGTCATATACCAGCTAATGAAATTGAGAGAAATATTAAAATTATGAAATCTTTATGCGATAACGCTCCTTTTTATGTGTTAGGTCCGTTAGTAACAGATATCGCACCAGGTTATGATCACCTTGTAAGTGCTATAGGTGGTGTTATAGCTGGATTGGCAGGAGCTGACTATCTCTGTTACGTTACCCCTTCTGAACATTTAGCATTACCGAATAAGGAAGAAGTTAAGAGAGGTGTAATTGCATCTAAAATCGCAGCACACGCTGTAAACATCGCCAAGTACGGCAAAAAAGTATCAGATTGGGATTACAAAATGGATATCGCAAGAAAAAATCTTGATTGGGAAGGAATGATAAAACACTCAATCGATCCAGAATTATCTCGAGAAATACATTTTAGAAATGGACATGTTGACGATGGTGTGTGTAGCATGTGTGGGGAATTTTGCGCAATTAAAATCCTGCAGGACGCATTAGATAAACGAGCGTCGAAAAAAATCCTGTAATAAAGCCAGCAAATATGTTCTAAAAATAATCTTACTGTTTTTCTATTGCTGTGATAATTTTTTCAAGTTTTTCTATCATATTTTTTGAGTTTTTCCCGAATAATCTGATAATTGGTTCTTTACCCATTGCCCCCTTATCCCATATTATATCAGGTATTTTTCCGGATCGCTCTACGCTTTCTTTAATTAACCATTGCATGGTAGAAAATTCTTTTTTTTTGATTTCGAGGGGTTGATTTTCCCTAATTATTTCTTGCAAATCTAAATCAGTGTTGTCTTGAATTGCTTTTATCCAATCTGGGTTGTACTTCAGATTCGTGACAAAATTAATCGATTTATCGTATTCTTTAGCAGAGAGAATCAAACGTGCAGTATGATCTGATACTCCGAATTTGATTTCTCCAGACGCTTGAGGATATCCATTGATTAGAGTTATTCTACCTTCTATGGCAGCAATATCTTCTTGAGTTGTTGCTGATTGCAGTGATCCAGAAATGTTCATTCTGACTTCCGGAATTAAGATGCTGAATTTCTTCGATTTCGAAATATAATTGTAAACCTCTTTAATTTGGTTTATTACCTCAATATTTTGCTCGGAAAGGGTTAAGTCTAATATCATTCCTTCATTAGGTAATTCGATGAATTTTTGAAATCGAGAATCAAAGAAAGCTTCTGCTTTTTCGATCGCTATGCTAATGGGATATCCTTTAGCAAGAAATCCCGTTATTGCAGAAGAAAAAACGCAACCTGTACCGTGAATATTTCCTTTAAGAGAGAGTTTTGGTTTTGTATAAGTCCTGAAATCGAAATTTTCTTCTCTTTCACCGTTCCTTCCGATGCATACTAAATCAAATACTTTGTCTATAGTTGTTCCGGCACTCTTAATAACTACTCCTTTTTCTTCTTTAGGATGTTTACCTTCTATATGTAATTTTTTTACAAGGATTTTGGCTGCATTTTTGAGTTCCTCGATATCGGTTTCATGCCTATTAAACAAGTCCGAGTTAGTGTAAAAACTAGCTTCATTAACATTTGGAGTAAGTATTTTAAGGTGAGGAAACAAATCTCTTTCTATTTCCAATTCCAGTCCTTCGCTCGAAATCCTAGCACCTGCGCTAGAAACCGAAACTGGATCTAATACGGCGATTAATTCGTATTTTTTCACATTTTCAACAATGATATCTAAAGCTTTTACATCGGGGATCATTCCTATTTTGACATATTTAACTGGGTAACTTCCTAAAATTGAGTCCAACTGGTTTCCTAGATCGTCAGAGAGAGATTTGTATCCTACAAATTCGGTCGCATTTTGATAAGTAATAGCTGTAATTGCTGAGAACGGATGAACTCCGCACCTATCAAATGTCCTAATATCTGCTTGAATTCCCGCACTGGAGGTAGGATCTGAACCCGCTATTGTTAAACAAAAAGGTTTCATAGTATAATATTAGTAAAACTCAAATCCTAATTAATTCTTTCATAAGCCCATTTGGCTTTATCGTCCAAACCTAGAGCTTCGTATGCCTTTCCAAGATATAAAAATCCGTCAGGATAATTATATTTCTCTTTTACTAATTTAAATAGGTGATTAATGGCAAGATCAAAGCGTCCTCGCATGTAGTTTATCTTACCTTTTAGGAATAGAATATCTTGCTCTTTTTTATTTGAAAGGTTCGAATCTTCGTGCAATTCTAAACGCGATAAAGCATAATCATACTCTTGTTCGTTAATTAGGATATTGATAGATTCAATAAATTTCAGAAAAGTCATTTTCGAGGCAATTACTTCCATTTTTTTTAACTCTTCTTTTTTGAGTTCGCTATCTAATGTTGCTAGTTTCTCATCTTCTCGAAGTTTTATAAAATCTTTGAATTCGTCAAGCACTTCATTTGGATACGGTTCTCTACATAACGGACAATTAGATGAATGAAGTAACCACTCCTTCAAACAATCAGTGTGAGCCAGATGCCCATTAGGACAATTGTGAGAAGAATCTACGCCTTCAATAATGCCCAAATGACAAATTATACAAGTAGCCATGTCAATTAGAAAACTATTTAATAAATTATAAAATTATTACTTTTAAGTATATGGTGTTTTTAATATTTCACTCTAATATATTCGTATTACCCTTGAATCGATTATGTCTTTAAACAAAAAACGATTGTTTAATGAGCTTCTAACAAATTTTTTATTAATATATGAAGATGTAGATGCTCTGATTGTATCAGATCATGAAGGGTTTATAATTGCTGGGCAAAAAAGAGCAAGTATTGATATGGAATTAGTATCTGTTTTAACAACTTTACTCAATCCTATTTTAGAAAGAATTAGAGAAGAATTTGCATTCAAGAAATTTGGATCAGCTAGTTTTGATACCGAAAACAATCGACTGTTATTTATATCTATTGACGAGAAGATTACTCTCAGTGTCGTATTAGATACACTTTCCTCCATTGATAAAATCAGCCCTTATGTGTATTTTTTGGCAGAAAAGACAGCTCAAATTATTTATGCTGGAGAAAGCGATGTAATTCAAGTTAAAATACCCAATTTTGACACAGAATCCGAGAGCTTAAAAGAACCCGAAAGAATAAAAGATCAAATCTATCAAATGCGTTTAGATTCAGGAGGAATTTATAAATTTAAATTTATAATCGTGGGCGACAAAGCTGTTGGAAAATCTTCGATTGTAAGAAGATTTGTAGAAAATAAATTTTCTCTTGATTATAGGTCTACTCTTGGCTTAAATGTCCTCTCTCATTCATTAAAATTCTATGGAAACGAAGTCTACTTTTCACTTTGGGATGTAGGTGCACAAGAATATTTTAAACGCTTTAGAAAGACTTATTATGTAGGCGCACAAGCTGCTTTCATCGTGTTCGATGTTTGTATAAGAGATTCCTTCGCAAATATGAAAGTATGGTACAAAGAAATAGAAGATTTTCTCGATAAAAAAAAAATACCAATAGTAATTGTAGGTAATAAAATAGATTTAGCAGATCAGAGAAGTGTCTCATATAAAGAGGGTATTGAGCTAGTTGAAGAACTCACAAAGGAGAATATTGGAACTCACTTCTCTTACATTGAAACAAGCGCATTAACTGGCGAAAATATAGAAGATGCTTTCAGCTTAATAGCTTACCATTATATAATGAAGAGCAAAGAGAGAGAGGAACAAAAGTTAAAAGAGAGCTTAATGGATCAAATCAATTCGTTATTAACTAAAAGAGGAAAATTAACCATCTCTTTTATTACTGAAAGCCCATTCTGGAGCCCAGGATTGCAGATCCTAAATGATGTGAATATATTATGCGAGTGTGAAAAATTAATAGAAGATAAAGATAAAAGATTGTACGAATACTCCAACGGGCTAATTATTAATAATTTTTTATTCGATAAAATAGATATTAAAGATTCTGATGGTGTATTTGTTATATTTGACGCAAGAAAAAAAAAGCATATCGAGCAAAAATGGAAAGATGTGGTTATGAACATTATAAGCAATTTAAAAGAAAATAAAGTTGCACTAATTGGCGTGAGAGTATCAGATGAAACCGATTGGTCTAATATAATGGAAGAATTTAATGTCAATCAATATTTAGAAAAGAAAATGGTATCTCTTTTGTTTTTTAAGATTGGTTTCGAGTATAGATTGGAAATTTACGATCAACTCGAAGTAATGTTTAACACCATCATAAACCTCTAAAATTTTCTACATTGAAATAGCTACTTTTAAAAATAAGTTATATTATCACTTATTCTAAGAAATCAGCATGTTTTCTTTAAAATTGACAAATATTTAAATAATTCTTATTTATTATTTTATCACCCATTTGTATTTAAAATAACATTGGGTAAAGGTGAGGTCTTTGGGAGAAATGGCTTATAAAATATGTATATTTGGAGAAAGTGGAGTAGGAAAAACTACTTTAGCACATCACTATTTAAAAGGTTATTTTGAAGAGGACATAAAACTTACAATGGGTGCTGAAGTTTTTGTAAAATATATTAATATAGAAAATATAAGAGTAGTTCTGCAAATTTGGGATTTTGGGGGTGGAGATGATTTTAAATTCCTATTACCTTTGTACACTAAGGGATCATCTGGTGGGATTTTCATGTTTGATCTGAGTAATAAAGCCTCATTAAACCATATAAATGGCTGGATTGAGATTTTTAAAAAGGGTTTAGTATCCAGTGAAAAAGAAATTCCAATATTAATGGTTGGGGGAAAATTAGATCTGCAAGATCAAATTGTTATAACTGAAAGTGAAATACTGGGCATCGCAAAAGATCATAATCTATATAAACATATCAAATGTTCATCTAAGACAGGAGTAAATGTTGAAATTATTTTTGAAACATTAGTAAGAGATATTTTGAGATTTCAGAATTTAATCTAAATAATTAAATATTTCGCATTAATATTAAACTAGAATTTGATAGTTTTTTTTACACTCATAAAAACTATTTGAGCTTTTATTCTATGAGATAACAAATGTTTGTTCAGATCGAATATGGTAAAGAACTACAATTTCTAGCTTATTTAGTTCCGGTAATAATGGGTATTCAATTATCTATTTATTTTTATACTCATTATAAGAAACTTAAAGATGAGGATCTTCCCCTCAATATTATTTTATTAGCATTTGGCTCTTTCATTTTATTCATTGTTATTGGACCCTTATTTATTCAAATTGCGAGAAATTTTATTGTAAATGAGTCCGTTTATGAGATAGTATATAGAATTGGCTGGGCTTTAACTTTTTTTTCTACGATAGTTTTTTCAAGATTCATTATCCTTAAGGAATTTTCTTTAATTATTAATTTAAAAGTAGCAAAAACTTTATTGATTCTAAATTGTATACCAGTTTTTTGCGTTTTTATTTTACCCTCATTACAGTCTCCAATCTTTATTGGAAGTATTTTTTTTGTCGTATTGAATGGGTTATATATAATTAGATTTCAAATAATATTAATTCAAAAATCAATAGGAAGGGTAAGAGCAAAAATTAGATTTTTTCTTTTTGGAGCTTTAATTAGTCTCGTTGCATTAGTTTTTGCTACAATAGTGGGATTACGCGTTTTACCTCCGATTATTAATGAGATTATGTATTTTATAGGAGTACTGGATCTATTTATAGGTTTCTTAATAATATATTTTTCTGTTTACAATTTTCCACCTCTTTATGAATTTGAGTGGCGTGATAATCTTATTAAACTATTTATTTTTAACCCCAACAATTTTAAGACCTTATATCATTTGGATTTAGTTCAAAATTCTCATTCAAATAATTATTCAGAAAATATTGATCGGATTTTTTCAAAAGGAATATCTGGAATTGAAAAAATAATAGCTTTAATTACTAATACAAAGACAGAGAGAATAAATAAAATACAGCAAGAAGATTTTCTAATAATGTTTGAGTATGGAAATACTCCTTTTTCATTAATCTATGCTTTAATTGTTAAAAAGGATTTAAATAGTTCAAAACATTTATTAAAAATCGTTAGAATACAATTTGAGTCATTTTTCAAGGAAATAATATTAAATTTAGATAATATAGAGGAAGATCAAGAAAGTATATTTACTAGCTTTAATGATATGATGGAAGAAATATTACAGGGATGATAAAATTATTTTTCCTATAACCGATCCACTAAGATTTGTAACTTTAATATTGGAATGGATCTTCATCGTTTTGTGTTTTGAATTAGGATTATATTTTCAAGTAAAATATAAAAAGCAACCAGTGCAGATTAAAAATTCACAGGATATTGGATTTTCCACGCTATTTTATGGAATTTCACTTATGAGATTCTTCCTATTAATAGGTGATTATTATGCTATTGAAACGATAACTTCCCCTTTTTTAATTTGGTCAAGTGGGAGTTTTAGATTTCTATTTTTAACTTTTGGATATTTATCAATAAATATTGGATTCTTATTGTTTACTTTTTATATGGAAAAATATAAAAAATTCTTATTAAAAAAATATTTTTTCACCCTTTGCTTTTTAATACATATTTTTATTTTCATTTCTATGGTTTTAATTGATCTTGCTAGTATTCCTTATCTTTCAGTTTTACTATTACCGCTTTTCATCATATTTCTACTTATCTATGCAAAAATTTTTGATAAACAAGTTAAAAAACACAAGATATTTTCTAACGATGGTTTGAAAATGGGATTCTCAATTCTACTTATGCTATCTGGTCATATGCTTACAATAGATTTAGTTTGTTATTATTTTGGATTCATAACTAGATTATTCGGAATCAGTATGCAGCTTATCGCGATTGGCTTGACTTTTAAATTGTTCAGAAGTTTTGTTCCCTTTTTTGAATTTAATTGGCAAGATAAAATCGAAAATATATATATTTTGAATAGAGATGGGATTAATCTATATAGCAAATCTTTTTTAGAAGAAAGAAAAACTATCGATGACCATTTCATATCTGGAGCATTATTTTCAATAAATATTATGCTTAATGAATTAATGAATACCAAAGAAAATAAAATTTCGATCATTAAGAAAAAGAATAAAACAGTAACTATTTTTACAAGTGTTTATATTATTGGTGTATTAGTTAGCACAGAGGAACTAGAATTTTTTAAACATAACCTTAAGAGATTAGTTTTAAAAATTGAAGTGCTCTATAGAAACCTACTAATCAATTGGAATGGAGATAGAACCCAATTTTATCCAGTAAAAAATATTGTGTCTGATATCTTTTCAATGTGAATAGATTCTTTCTAATTCTTCCTTGGAAATCTACGACCAACTTGAAGTAATGTTTAATATCATCATAAATCTCTAAAATTTTCACTAATACTGCTAACTAAAATTTTATAAATTGAAATAGCTACTTTTAAAAATAAGGTACATTATATTTATGATAAGATGAAGTTTTTCTTTGTCCTATTCAAAAAAGGTGGTAAATTCAATTGTTAGTAAACAGGCAAAAGCTTTTTAAAGAGATACTTAATAATTTCTTGGAACGCTTTTTCGAAATAGAAGCTATAATTATCTCAGATCTTGAAGGTTTCGTGATCGCTGGAGAAAAAAGGAAGGATATCGATAGTAACATCGAGATCATATCTGTTCTAACAACGTTTATTAACCCAGTTTTAGAAAGGATAAGAAATGAATTCAGTTTCAAGAAATTTGGAACTGCTTCGTTCGATACGGATGAACATCGCTTATTGTTTATTACAATTGACGAAGAAAGAATTTTAAGCTTAATTTTTAATAGCATGGCATCAGTTGAAAAAGTGGCACCCTATACCTATTTTTTAGCTGAGAAAGCTGCCCAAATACTTAACATGCAAGGGGATGAATTAATCCAGCTAGATATCCCCGATTTTGATTCTGAAGCAGATAGGCATGAAAAGCTTAAAGAATCTATATGTCAATCAGAATTGGATGAGTGTGCTAATTATGCCTTTAAATTTGTTATCGTAGGATCACACGAGGTAGGAAAAACTTCTTTAATCCGACAATTCGTAGAGAGAAAGTTTTCGCACGATTACCGAGCAACTATAGGATTAAATATTTTTGCTCATAATTTTGACTTTCAGGGAAACGAAATTCACGTCCAGCTCTGGGATATAGGCGCGCAGCAATATTTTAAAAGATTTCGCAAGATATACTACAACGGTGCAGAAGCAGCTTTTATTGTTTTTGATATTACTAACAGAGAATCATTTGAGAAAATCAAAGAGTGGCATGGAGAGATAAATCAGCTTATTGATGAAAAAAATATCCCTATAGTTATCGTGGGAAATAAGGTCGATTTATCTGAGCAAAGAGTAATATCCACAGCTGAAGGAGAAGATTTAGCCAAATTACTATCAGAAACCTATATAGAAACCAGTGCTCTTTCCGGTGAAAATGTGATCGACGCTTTTGAATTAATTGCTTACCACTACATCATTAAAACCAAGAAAAAAGAAAAAGACGTAATTCGAGAAGATTTAGTGGAAGCTATTCTCTCAACCTTAAAAGAACTCGTTATCTTAGAATTAACATTCATATCTGAAAACATGAGTTGGGATCCAGGCTTCCAAACGATAATTAACCTAGAGAACCTCGGTGATTATTCAAAACTCAAGGATAGCAATAAAGAAAAATTATATCCTTATAAGAACGGTCTAATTTTAAGTAGTTTTGCCTACGACGATTTTAATCTATCTAATTCGGACGGAGTATTCTGCATGTTCGATGCTCGCGATAGGGAAAACATTGATCCTAAATGGAAGGATATACTTATTGATATTGTTAGAAAAGTGAGAAAGAAACGCGCTGTAATTGTAGGTATTCGAGTATCTGACGACAAAAACTGGTCTCGGTTAATGGAAGAATTTGTAATCGATAAGGATTTAGAAGAGAAGGTTGTGTCGGTTCTATTCCTAAAAATTGGTCCAGACTATAGAGAAAAGATATACGAACATTTGAAGTTAATGCTAGATGTTATAGTTACCACGAGAAAATTAAAATAATAGATGTTTATGCTTTTAGCCTATTTTTAAGTTTAATAGAAATTAGATCACCCATTTCTATAGTGGTAAGTGATTTCAAGCTATCATTTTTAATGTCAGTAGTCCTTCCTTCTAATAAAGCCTCTTCAACAGCAGTATCTATATCCTTTCCTATTTCGGACGAGTCAAATGATTCTTCGAACATTAATTTTACGCTTAAAATCGTGCCTATAGGATTTGCAATTCCTTTTCCAGCTATATCGGGGGCCGAGCCGTGAATTGGTTCGTACATTGACACCTTTCCGGGATGAATGTTTCCACTTGAGCCCATTCCTAGACCTCCTATAAGGAACGCCCCTTCATCGCTAATAATATCTCCAAACATATTTCCTGTGACTACAGTTTGAAATCTATGAGGTGCTCTTATTAGCCACTGGGTAAATGCGTCAATGTATATATCTTCTGTTTCTATATTTGAATAGTTTCCACTCATTTCGTGAAAGATTTTTCTCCATAATTTACTTGTGTTCAGAAGATTAGCTTTATCAACGGAGGTAACAATTTTATGGTCCTTTCTTTGTGCAAATTCAAACGCAAATTTAATAATCCGCTCGCAACCGTCTCTGGTGTAAAGCATTAAGTTCTCTGCTGAGTCTTCTCCCAAATTACCTACATTCTTATAAAGCCCTTCGGTATTTTCCCTCACAAAAGTAATGTCAATACCCCTTCCTATAAATTCGCTTTTTAAAGGACATTTCTCGCGAAGTACATTATATAATTTAATGGGTCTCAAATTAACATATAAATCTAAACCTTGCCGTATTTTCATAATAGCACTTTCTGCTACACCAGGGGGTAAATCAGGCAAACCAAGAGCGCCAAATAATATTGCATCAGAATTTTTAATAGTATCAAACGATTTTTCAGGAAGGTTAGTACCAAATTCCTTCCAAACTTCACCTCCTGCTGGCGCGTCTTTAAATTCAAAATCATAATCCGTGAACTCTGAAACGATCTTGAGAATTTTAACTCCTTCGTTCACAACTTCGGGGCCGCAACCATCACCACGAGTGATTGCTATTATTTTCTTCATACCGATTATCTACTATATTTTTAAAAAACTACTTAGTATCTATAATAGAAGATTTAAATATTATTCTTAATTCTTCTTGTTTAAAATTATTCAAAGTGAGTAAAAATGTCGTCGTTAGCTGATAGTTTTTTTGATGTATGGTTTACACACTTACTATTTTTATCATCTTTACTGGAACTTTATTTGTAACATTTATTGCTCCTATGAATGTTTTTCCAGGAAGCATTCTATTTCCTAAATATGTCGAAGTTTGTGAGCTAAGCTGTTACATGACAGAAATCCCCATTAACAACCTCTGGGGTGGACTGATTAATGGTGCTGTTTATGGAGTATTAGGAACGATGGGATATCTAGGTGTTCGTTCGATTTGGAGAAAGTTAAAGAAATGAAAAAATTACATAATAATTTATTATCGATTTTTTAGGTAATTAATTAAAATACTATTTATAATAAAATTAGAAAAGATAAAATGCAATCAAGATCAGTTTTAATATAGAAATAAGAGAGAATGAGTGAAATGGAAATTATTGTTAGACCTTTGAGTTCTAAGTTAATTGAAGACTTCTTAAATTTTTTCGACAATGTAGCTTTTACAGATAATCCCGATTGGTCTAGATGCTACTGTCAATTTTATCATTTCCCTGGAAGTATAAAAGAATGGAAAGATACTTCAAAAGAGGAAAACAGAAACGCATCAGAAAAATTAATCCTTGAGGAAAGGATGAAAGGATTTCTCGCTTATGTAAACAATCAACCAATTGGGTGGTGTAATGTTAATAACAAAGAAGTTTATACAAAGATTCCCTACGAGGACGAATCTGAAGAAGATACGAAAGATAAAATTGCTTCAATCGTTTGTTTTGTAATCTCACCCACTTACAGGAAAAAAGGCGTAGCACGTTTTTTATTGCAAAAAACAATAATTAATTTAAGGGAAAACGGATTCAAATGGTTAGAATCGTATCCTAGAAAGGGTGAATTATCTGATGCTCATAGCTACCATGGACCAGTTTCATTATACTCTTCTGAAGGATTTTTTGTAGTTAAAGAGACAGAAGATTTTTTGGTAATGAGGAAAAATTTAACTAATCCTACTTAAAATATGTGTTCTATTAAATAAAACCTTATTCTATCATTTAATTTTTCTTATCAGGAGAAATATAATACCAATAATTAGTATTTAAAGAATTGGTATAATATTTCATTAAACTAAATTAATCCTAGTACACATTTCCAAATTAAAAAAAATCTCTGATCTAAAAGCTCAACAGTGTGTTTATCGCCTTTCTTCTCTCACATCGCAATTTTGTCGATCGGGCGATATTATTAACCGAAACATATACTATCGAAAAAATTAGGCAACTTTTAAATATATGAATGAAAATATATTATATAATAAAGTTCAAAGTAAAATATAGGAACTTTATAAAAAATATTACTAAATTAAAAGTGGAGGAATGAAATAATGGCTAAAAAAGTATTTGCCTGGTCACCAGTTAGGAAATTAATGAAAGATAACGGCGCTGAAATGGTTGCTCGTGAAGCAGTTGATGCATTAATCGATTATCTTGAAAAAGTTGCCAGAGGCGTAACAAATAAAGCTCTTGAAATGACTCGTCACGCTGGTAGAAAGAAACTAACTGATAACGACATGAACTTGGCAATGAAATTAATGTAAAAGGAAAAATATTGAATTTCAATTATTTTTTTTATTTTTTTTTATAAAATTATTTAAACTAAATTCTATTCAAAACTAAGTTCGAACTATCTCGAACTTTGTAATCATTAAATTAATAAAAAATGAATTCTGGTTAATTTTATATGAGTGATATCTCGTGAGTCAAGAAGAATCTAAAAATAAATTCTCAGGAAATATTTGGAAGTTCTATTTGTATGCATTTATCTTTGGAATTCATACCGTCAGGGGTGTATACTACCCTTATATGACGGTGTGGGGTGGTTTAACCTTCTTTGAGATGATGCTCTTACAAAGTTATTTTATGTTTATGATTTTTATCCTTGAAATCCCCTCTGGAGCTATCGCTGATCATTTGAGTAGGAAAACTGCGTTGGCTTTATCTGCTTTATGCGTAGTTTCAGCGGCATTTACATACAGTATATTTCCGAATATTTTTTTATTCTTATTAGCAGAAACATTGTGGGCGTTTGGTATTGCTCTATCTTCAGGTACAGACGAAGCGTTTATGTATAGCACTTTAAAAATGTCAGACGAAGAAGATAAATTACCAAAGATTTTGGGAAGAACTCAATTTATGTATCTAATAGCAAATGTTATATCAGCGCCTTTAGGTTCTGTTATTGCAGAGGTTGTCTCTTTAAAGTTTACTATGACTTGTTTAGGATTGATTTATATTGGAGCATTTCTTACTTCACTTACCTTTAAGGAACCTAAATTTAAAAGAGAAGAAAAAACCAAAAGTTACTTAACGATATTAAAAGACGGTTTTAACGAGCTAAAAAAAAATAAAATTTTACGAATCCTTTGTTTCGACAGATTATATATAAATATTTGTATATACCTCTTATTCTGGACTTATCAACCCTATCTAGCTGCTGTCAATATCCCAATAGTATTGTTTGGATTTATCCTGGCGGGAATGAATATATTCAATGCAATTTTCAACGAATTAATTCCGAGATTCTTAAAAAAAGTCAATAAAAAGAAAGATTTATTGATTTTTGTTAATCTTATCAGCGGATTTGCATTTGTTATACTAGGATTTGCTGTAATTCCCCTTTTAGGTATATTTATGCTTTTTCTTATTGTTGGTTTTGGATACACTCGAGGACTGATTTATATTCATGGTATTAATACGCAAATTGAATCTGAAAATAGAGCTACCGTTCTTAGCACGATTAACATGTTTGGAAGCATATCAAGGGCGATTTTGTATCCATTTATCGGACTTGTTGTAGAATGGAACCTTTTTGCTATGTTTATAATAATAGGAATTATGATTTTAATCCTTACAGCTTTTACTAGAGTAAAAAGTGAATATCTTTAGCCAATTCCATTTATAGTCATTATTTTCGCAGTTCCAAATTATATTGAAGAATTCTTAAATTATAAAAGGAAATTGGTTAATTTATGTTGGAAATTCAAATGGAAGAAAATAGAAAAAATTTTAATTCTTTCTTCCATTAAAATTTCTCATTCAAAGTAAAAAATTATTGATAAATTTTAGGTTTAAAACATGACTGAAGTTAAAGAAAATAAGGAACACGAAATCGAGGTTTTTCCTTTCATTGAGGGAGAATCCATTGATTTAGTTGCTACAAATTCTAAATGGGTACAATTAATGTGCAAATGGCAAAATGATCCAAATGTTCGTCGTTACGCTCGAAATATGTGGCCCATTACTATAGAAGAAGTAAAAAAATGGTTCGAGCCTACTCCAGACAAGCATACGAGAGAATTCGTTGTTTTTAATATTTACCATAAACGCGACAAACGCCCAATCGGTACAGTTGGATTTGGACGTATAAATTGGGTTAACAGGAATGCAAATATTTTCGCTGCTATTGGAGAGCCGGAATATTGGGGAAAGGGTATCGCTATTGAGGCAAATAAATTATTGATTAAATATGGATTTACTGAATTAAACTTTCATAAAATATATGCAGGAGTATTTACGCCGAATAAAAGATCACTTCGAGCAGCAGAGAAATTGGGTTTTGAACAGGAAGCAATTTTAAAAGAAGAGATGTTTGTTGACGGAGTGTATCATGATCTTCATAAATTCGCACTTTTCAAGAGAGATTGGATTAAATCCAATCAAAATTAATCATAAGACTTTTTTTTGTAAGGTTTGATCTTCAAAATAAGAAAATTTAATCAAATTGAAAGAGATTAATTGATTTAAAGTTGCAAACTATGCCGGAAGAAAAAGAAAATAGTAAAGAAGAGATTGAAGCCTTCCCATTTATCGAAGGGAAAACTATTGATTTAGTCGCAGGTAATTCTAAATGGGCAGATTTACTTTGTAAGTGGAGAAATAACCCAAACGTGCGCCATTACGATCGAAATATGTGGCCCCTTACTCTTGAAGATATAAAGAAACATTTTGAACCCTCACCAGATAGGCGCACAAGGGATTTTGTCATTTTTACAATATACCATAAGCACGATAAGCGTCCTATTGGGTTAGTTGGCCTTGAAGATATCAATTGGGTAAGCAGAACTGCCAATATTTTCGCAACGATTGGAGAGCCCGATTATTGGGGAAAGGGTATCGCTATTGAGGCAAATAAATTATTGATTAAATATAGTTTTACTGAGTTAAATTTACATAAAATATATGCAGGAGTATATACCCCGAATAAAAGATCACTCCGAGCAGTAGAGAAATTAGGTTTTGAAAAGGAAGCAATATTAAAAGAGGAGGGTTATGTTGATGGAGTATATCACGATATTCATAAATTCGCACTTTTCAAGAGAGATTGGATTAAATTAAATCAAAAAGAATCATAAGACTTTTTTTCTGTAAGTTTTTGTCTTCAGAATGAGAAATATTAAACAAATTGGAAGATATTAATTGATTTAAAGCGTTAAATAATGCCAGAAGAAAAAGAAAAATGTAAAGAAGAGATTGAAGTCTTCCCATTTATCGAAGGGAAAATTATTGATTTAGTTGCCCAAAACTCAAAATGGGCTGAACTCATATGTAAATGGAGAAACGATCCAAATGTTCGACACTATTCAAGAAACGCATGGCCAAGGAGTCTGGGTGATGTTAAAAAAAGGTTTGAAACTATTCAAGATGAGTTTGGACATACCCGGGATTATGTAGGTTTCATAATTTATCACAAATGTGATAAGCGTCCAATTGGAGAGATAGGATTGAACCGCATTGATTGGGTAAGTCGTCATGCTAACATTTTCGCAATGATTGGTGAACCAGAATATTTGGGGAAGGGTATAGTCGGTGAAGCAGCTCAATTAGTACTCAAATATGCATTTACAGAATTAAACTTGCACAAGATAAAAGCTGGCGTATTTACACCAAATGAAAGATCTCTTCGTGCAGCTGAAAAACTAGGGTTAAATAAAGAAGCAGTAGTGAAAGAAGCGATGTACGTTGACGGAAAATACCACGATATTCATAAATGGGGCTTAACAAAAGAGGAATGGCTAAAAAAAAATTAATTTTAACTACATAAAGATTAATCATGACTAAATACATAATTTTACATTTATCCAAGGAATTATCATCATTTTAATATCTTTTTAAAGATGATTGGTTAAAGCTAGAGAAAGAAAAATAGTTTACATAAAGAAAAAAAAAAAAAATTAAATTTATAAATTTACATTACCCTCCCGCTAATGGAGGGAAAATTGCTACAATATCACCATCCTTAATTAGTGTCTCTCTCTTTTGGTGCGGGGAACCATTAATTAGAATGATCAATTTAGTTTCTATTGAAATTGTAAATAAATCTAATATTGTACTTACAGTGCTTCCTATAGGCAATGTCACAATTTTCTTCGGCGGAGCAATATCTCGTAAATTAGCAAAAAATTTGACATTCACGGTGATGTTTTTTTTATCATCCATCTTCATTTCTTGTAAAGTACCATTTGTATAGTAGTGACATATTCTTAGGAAATAGGCCAACTCTATCGCCATCTTTTAATTTTTTATTAAATCCCGAATATGATCCATTAACAAATAGATGACTAGTTTCCTCTTTTTCAATTGCATATTTATTCAATACATCAGCAATAGTTTCGATTTCATCGCTTTCAATATGTAAGTTTAATGGTAATGAACCCGAAATCTTAGATCCTTCAATTTTTTTCCGTAAATCTCCAAAAATTTTTACTAAGATAGTCATTTTTAAAAGCTACGCGCCCCAAACTTTATCTAATTCTTCATCAGTTACATTGAAAACTTCATTGTGTGGCGCTAATTTTTCTTTTAAGAAGAATTCTGGTAGTCTATCGTGTTTATCTGTAAAACCTGCTGCTTTATTAAACTCTCTTTCAGTATTTATGATTTGCATGCCATAACCTGGAACATCATCTACAGTAAGACTCGTTCCTAATACTCCATTTAGTGTATCGACGACACCTTCTAATCCTTCAGGAATATCTAATATCGCAAAAGCAATGAAAAGACAATATCCCGTTGCATCAATAGCAGCAGTAGCAACTTGTAAATTACGCGATAATTCTGCTTTTTTAGGGTCTTTAGGATCTGCTGTTCCACCGACTCCCATAATTTCAGTAGCGATGGCATAACCTGCCGTGTGATCTGCACCTTGAGGAGTTGTTGCATAAGTTACGCCAATTCCTTTAATTGCTCGGGGATCGTATGCAGGTAAGCTTTGACCTTTTACAACGGGGACTCTGGTCACACCTAATGCTTGTGCTGTAAAGGCTGTACCATTAGCTAGAATTCTCCCAGTTGGAGTCTTATTCTTAATCTCCTCAATAAGTTTTAGAGCTTTTTTACCATCTCCAAATTCAGCTAAACCTCCTTCCATCGCAACTCCCATCATACCTCCTGCTTCAATAGTATCTAATCCCAAATCATTACACGCCCTGTTTAATTCACCAATATCATCTAAATTGTAAATTCCACAATTAGGACCAAGAGCCCATAAACTCTCATATTCTAGTACTCCCATGGGATCTTTTCCACCAGGTTTTGTCCACACCTCAGAACATTGAATAACACATCCTGGACTACAGAAATGAGGACGAACACCTCCTCGCTTCTTTATTTCGTCAGCCTTTACCTCTCCAGATACTTTTTCAGATCTGTCGTCTTGACCAGATGAAAAATTACGCTGTGGTAAACCCCCTGCCTCGTTAATAATGTTGACTAATACACTTGTACCAAATGAATTAAGTGCTCCACCAGGTTTTGTTACATCGTGAGTAGTTAAAGCATTCCACAATTTTTTGACACCCATATTAAAAGCTTCTTCGTTTAGAATCTCTACTCCAGGAGCTCCAGTTTCATCTACTATAATAAATTTTAGCCCTTTTGAAGCCATAACAGCACCAAGTCCGCCCCTTCCTGCGTATCTGCTTGGTAATCCTTCAGGATCGTTAAAACAGACTCCAGAAGCAGCCCCCGATATTTCAGCCGCAATACCAACACCACAAATACCTACTTTATTTCCAAATTCCTTATATAGTTCTTTATAAGTGTCATAGAGTCCTTTATTTGACCACTTATTTGCTTTCATGAATTCTGTGCCATCATTTTTAATTTTCAGTAGATAATAATCATCACCCTTATGCATACCTTCGACAACTACTGCTGCGATTCTCATTCTTCCTAATTTTTGAGCAAAATTTGTACCTACATTTGCCTCTTTAATCCCCCCTGTTAATGGAGATTTTCCTCCAACAGATAATCGACCAGATGTTGGAGCTTTTGTTCCTGTAACCAGTCCTGGAGCAAAAACGAGCTTATTATTTGCTCCTAATGGATGGCAAAGGGGATCAACTTCTTTCGCGACAATTGTGGAAGTAAGAGCTCGTCCACCTAAAGCTACGAAATCTGCTGGTAAATCCTCAAATTTGGCTTCAAGCTTTGTCATATTTACTCTTAATATTCTTTTTGACATGATATTTCACCTCAATTTTTAGGCATTTAATATATGTGATAGATGGTTATATAAATCTGCGTTATGTAAAGATAAACCAGACGATATACTCATTTAATTGGTCAAAAAATGCTAAGATAAAAAAAAACAGGCCCGAGGGGATTTGTTCAAGAAGCGCGAACTACGTATCTCATTGAACCCCCGACCTTCTGCTTTCTCCATACAAATTATGTAGGAGGCAGCCGCGATATCCATGCTTCGCCACGGGCCTAATTTTAAAATAATGAGTGTTATGATCTAAAAATAACTATAAAATAAAAAAGTAGAGATAATAGTGTGATCTTTTTAACCATAAAAGGAAACATTAATCAAAAGGTTTTAATTTTCAAATTTAATCTTACATATTATAATAGATTATTTTGAAATATTTTTTTCTTTGAGCTAATTATAATGGAGAAAAGAAATTATCAACAAGGTAAACCGAATAGACCCATTGATTATTTGAAGAATTCTGTTGATAAGGTTATATTGATAAAAGTCAAGAGAAACCGTCTCTTCAGAGCAGTATTACGCTCGTTTGATGAACATCTTAATCTTTACATTGAAGATGCAACACAACTTTTCGAATATATGGATGAAGATGGAAATGTTAAAGAAGAACATGAAACCCTTGGCAATATCGTGTTACGTGGGGACAATGTCATCTTTTTGAACCTTGCAAGTTAGTTTAAAAAAATACAAATCCTTGTTCCATTGGGATTTCGTATTGTAATTAAAAATCATAAATGATCTTTACTTTCATTTAGATTAGGTAAAAAACATATAAAAGTTAAAACCTTTTTCAATAAGTGAGAAACCTAATATTAAATTTGATTGATTTGTTTTAATAAAAAGAGATTCTAATAAGTGATTGAATCAGAATATATCAAACTCCGAAATTCATTGGTAATTAGCCCTAATTTAGGCCATCCTCTATTTATCGGCATGGATCGTGAGTTAAAGCAGATTGAATTTGAAGTAAATCTTCTAGTTGCGAGTAATATTACGGATTCATCAAATTTTGAGGGTTTTCTAAGGGATAACCTAAAGCTTATTCCAATTCTAGAATACAAGTGGAAGCTAGCCAAATTATTTGAAAGAAAAAAAAAAAAGGGGATTTGGGCTAAAATTAAAAGTTTTTTTTCCAGAGACAAGAAACGCAGAAAACAGGAGACTCAAGTAATTAAGGAATTCAATGACTCAATGGGTAATACTTTTGATATGGTCCAAAAGGAGAAGATAGAAAATTTAAAGCCGCGGGCTTTTCGAGGGGATATAATAGACTGTATAGTTTTGAATATTCAGAGTGTAAATGAGTGTGAGATCGATAATCCAGAATACGACGATTATCTTAGTCCTCAAAATTATTTAGTCAAACATGAAATTTTTGGGAGTTTAAATAAATTCTACTCAGCAACAATTTATTTTAAACTGACAGATGAGGTTATTGAGTTTTTAAAGAGTTATAACTTCGTAATGTTTGATATTCTCCAGCAAAACCCGAATAAAGGTGATCGGATTAACTATCACTCGATTGTAATTTCAAAGAATGATTGGACCAATTTCAAATTTTTACATGCCACAGATTTACATTTAGCCGAAAGAAACGATAGAATCTATGAAATTGTTAAAAAATGGCAAAAATCAGTTAGAAAATCAGAAATTGGCGAAATTATAGCTCAAAGTGTTAAAGCAGTCTCTTTTTTTCAGAGAATGTTAATGAAAAAACCAGTGGAAAAAGTTGAAACAACTAAACCACTGCACAAACGGTTTATTAATCCTAATAATAATTTTAGAAACTTTATCAAGCACGCAAATAAGAATGTGAATCAGAACGATTTAGATTTTATAGTGTTAACAGGAGATATCATCGATTTTTCTATTCTATCAAAAATAAATAAAGAGAAGAGGAAGACTTTAGACTTTAATTACAACTTTAGCAATTGGCGGATTTTCAAAGAAATTTTACTAAACCACCCTCAAGAAATGAAAAGGGGAATGGTTACTGGAGAAGAATTACTTTGTCCCATTTTTACAATCCCGGGAAACCATGATTATCGTCCGTATCATTACGATCTTCGTTGGGGTAATTTGTACAAAAAAATAGGATTGAATGGTAACGAAGCGATTGCTTTGAACGACGAGTTAATGGCAAATCCCATCAGTTCTATTACGAAAAATTTCAGGGCTTTAAAAGCCTATTTAAGAGAAATCAATTCGTCATTAGATTTTTCTCTCAAGCTTGGAAATAATATTTTCGTTTTTCTAAACTCCGGATCCGATTCTTTTAAAAATATTATAGATTTTGTTAGTGGACACCCCTCCGTAACTGGAGTTACCAACAAACAAATAAGGTTTCTAGAGAATTTAATAAATAAAACCATTAAACTCGGAAACAATACATTTCTTATGATCCATGGACCTCCAATTAACCCAAAAAAAACCATGAGCCCCAAACGATTTTCTCTTTCAAAACCTTCAAAGGATAAAATTCAGTCTCTTGAAGAGTTTAAAGAATCTATTATGGAAAAATTGGGAATGAGTCCTTCCTCAATTCGAATCGACGATAAATTTGATTTAAAATTTGGAACAATTTCTTCAAATTGGGCAAAGATCATTAAATTTTGCCTCGATTATTGTGTCCTTACTCTTTCAGGGCATACTCATCGATTAAAAGAGTTTAGGTTGAGGAATCCTCAACAAAAATCTATTAATCCTAATCAAACGATTCCAATTAAACTAGAAAAATTAGACAATTTTGTAGCTGTATATTACGATTATTATTCTGAAAGACTAAAAAATCAAGATGAAGTTGAAACCAACGCTCCTTATGTCGTTCAAACTCCAGCTCTAGGATTAGGGAGTTATACCGGTTCTAATTTAGCCGGGGCTTATCGAGAGATCATAATTGAAAAAGGAAAATTAACTTCTTTTAAAGTTAAGTATGTAAGGCGATAATGAGTTGAAGATTGAATAAATCAATCGTTAAAATGTAAAGGTCTTCCTTTTTTATGAATAGCCATACCATAAACATCTTCCATCCCTTCTAAAACCATCTCTGAAATTGTTGGATGGCTATGTATTGTAGAAGCAACATCGTGGACGGTTAATCCATGTTGCATAGCTAAAGAAATCTCAGATATTAATTCGGAAGCTTCAGAACCAATACACGATGCGCCTAGTATTTTGCTAGTTTTTTTATCAGCGATAATCAGTATGAATCCATCTTCCTCACCCATACACTTCGCCTTCCCTAACGAGATATAGGGGAATCTTCCAGTGATTAAGTCATATCCTGAATCTTTAGCATTCTTTCTCCTCATTCCTACTGCTCCTATGTTTGGACTCGTGAAAATGGTTGCGGGAATCACCCTGTAATCTGTAGCTTTTTCTTTAACTTGAAACTCATCTAAACTTGCTAATACATTTGCCACAGCAACATCGCCTTCATGTCTAGCAACATGAGCAAGCATCATTCCACCTGTAACGTCACCGATAGCAAATATTCCTTTTACAGAAGTTTCTAATGTCTTTGGATCTACTTTTATTGCTCCGCGCTGTGTTTCTATTTTTAAGTCTTCTAATCCTAAATTTCTAGATTTTTTTGCTCGGCCAATTGTAACCAAACAGTAATCAGCTTCAAAATAAGATTTTTCAGCCGTTTCTATCTGCTCTCTTGGAACATCAGCTGAAATTGTTGTTGCTTTCACGCTTGGTCCTGTGTTTACTATTGATAAAACATTTTGTGAAACAAGAATTTCGATACCAAGACTATCGAACTTTTTTTGTATTTCTTTCACTACCATAGGCTCTTCTGATGCAATTGGAGAGGGAAGATATTCCAGTATCGTAACTTTGCTTCCAAAACTAGCAAAAATATTAGCAAACTCACACCCAGCTACTCCAGCACCGATAATAAGCAAATTCTCTGGCAAAAATTTAAAGTTAGGGTGTAGGACATCGTCAGTAGTTAATATTCTATCGTGGTCAATATTGAAAACAGGAATTAACACTGGAGTTGAACCTGTAGCAATTATTACCCTTTTAGCTTTAATTTTTTTATTATCATCCCCTTCAATCAAGATTTCAAATCCATTATTTGCGTTTCCTTTTAAAATCTTACCATGTCCCATATAGACATCGTTTTTCCATGCATTTTCTAATGTCGCAATTCCATCCGTTAATTCTTTAACAACCCTATTTTTACGATCAACGGCTTTACTGAAGTCTAACTTAAAATCACAGAGAATTCCATGATCCTCTCCATTTTCCTTAAGTTTCTGAATAAACTCTGCAGATGCGTAGAGAGCTTTTGCTGGTATGCAGCCCCAATTTAAGCACGTACCTCCTAATTTATCTTCTTCAATTAAGGCAACTTTAGCCCCAAATTGGGCAGCTCTGATAGCGGAATGGTATCCTCCTGGTCCTGAGCCAATTATTGCAATATCATACAATTCTGAGCCTGACATCATTCTTTTTAAATCTTCAAATGTAATATAAATACTTATCTTACTGAGATAGATTATACATATAATATTAATTTTAATTAAATATCTCTAGAAGCATAATTAATTTTTTTCTTTAAAATTGTTGATTTAAATGTATATACAAAATTATTCGCAATTAATTTCAGAGAGCCTAAATACAAATTTCTTAGAGTTAAGAAAAATAGGGCTGAAGTCATTGGAAATAGCAATCAGTTCGGTCGAGCCTAGAAAATTAATTGGGAATGGTTTAAAGATTTATGATGAAAACCTTATAATCGAGGAGGATAAATACGATCTTAAGAAATTTGAGAGAATTTTAATTATTGGGGGCGGAAAGGCAACTGCTCAAATGGCTATTGCATTAGATGAATTACTAAAAAACTACTCCAAAATTGTATATGAGGGATTTGTGAACATCCCTGACGATCAAGAATTAAAATTTCTTGGCTCGACAAAGAACATTAAAATGAATTTAGCATCTCATCCTATACCAAATGAAGCTGGGTTAAACGGTGTTAATAAGATGTTAGAACTTGTTGAAGGTACCAATAAAGAGGATTTAATAATTTGTTTATTTTCTGGAGGTGGTTCTGCTTTACTACCTCTGCCAAAAAAAAATATCACTCTCATAGACATTCAAAAAACCAATTCGCTGTTATTAGCCTCGGGTGCGTCAATTCACGAAATTAACACGATACGAAAACATATCTCTGACTTCAAGGGAGGTAACCTCGCAAAGAGAATCTATAAGAGTAGTAAGGCAACTACGCTGACACTTATAATTTCTGATGTTGTAGGGAACAAATTGGATTCAATTGCGTCTGGTCCTACCGTTCCTGACTTAACAACTTTCAGCGACGCATATCAAGTTTTGTCGAAATACAATTTACTTGATAGGATTCCTATGACTGTTAAGGAGGTTATTATGGAAGGTGTAAAAAATCCACAATTAGAAAATCCATCTAAGAACGATCCCATTTTCGAAAATATCCATACTTATCTAATTGGAAGCGTCGAAATAAGCGTGAAAGAGGTGTCTGATTATCTAAGGAATTACAACTTTGAGATTGATTATTTTTCAAGCGAAATTTCGGGAGAAGCAGCAGACTTTGGAAAACATCTTTACGATTTAATAACAGAAAAACTTAGGGAATACTCGAAAGTATCTAAAAAATCAAGGATAGCAATGATCGGAACTGGAGAACTTACTGTAACATTACGAGGGAAAGGAATTGGTGGAAGGAACCAAGAAATGCTTTTAAATTTTCTCAAAACAATAAATAGCGAAAAAATTGATTATAATTTCTTTGTATTAGGATGTAATCTCGACGGGATTGAAGGAAATAGTAAGGCTATGGGTGCAATCGTAGATAATACTTTATTAATGGAAACTATTAAGAATAATGTTAACATCGAAGATTATTTAAAAAACAATAACTCTAATGCCTTTTTTAACCTTCTAAATGGAGAAATTTTCACTGGTCCTACGGGCGTTAATGTGAGCGATATAATTTTGATTCTCCTCGAACCCAATCTTTAATGTAGAAAAATAATAGTTTTTATACTATAATAAATATGAAGATAGTGATGAATCTAGACTCCAACTTTATTATAACATGCCCTGCGTGCGGCTATTCATTCAAAAAACCAAATATAATACCTAAGGAAAAGAGATTCATATGCCCTATGTGTAGATATGATTTTAAAAGCCATAACGACATGTCTTCTAAGTTTGACGATGTCACTATCTAAAACTATCATTAAAAAAATGTTGAGTATCGGATCACCTTGGAAATATGTTTAACATGGATTAATAATAACGATTTATGAATTTCTGCTTTCTAAAGATACTATCCAGTTTGGATATAAACATTTGACATTTTTGCTTAATTCTTATTAAATTTTATGGTAATATAATAGATGATTTTAATAATAATAGATTTTTAGAAGATTCATATGGAGAACAAGAATCAGAGGAAAATTACGCCTCAGGGAAGAAAAGATAAAACTGTAATAGAGCGTCTTGCTGAATTTTGGCCAGAACCACGAGAACAATTACATTTTGGAGGATGGCAAACCACTTACGATCTAGTAGAGAGGATGAGTTTAGATAAGGTAGACCGGCTTTTGGATATATGTTGTGGTGAAGGAGGAACTGCAAATTGGTTAGCAAAGAAATATAAAAGGAAAGTTTCAGGAATTGATATATTAGAGGAAGCAATAAATACAGCTAATACTCAAACAAAAAAAATGGACATAAATGAGTTAGTAGATTTTAAAGTAGCCGATATATTTAAAATCCCCTATGCAGATTCTACTTTTAATATAGTTTATGGACAAGACCCAGACGGATTAGCACATAAAGATCGAAAATTGATATTTCAAGAGATTTTTCGAGTTTTAAAACCACATGGTATGTTAGCTTTTCAATTATGGATTCCTTGTCCAAGTATGCCAGATGATAAAGTAAAATATTTTGAAGAAGTAACAGCTAATTCCGGTTTTCCTGAAATGTCTCGCCTCTCAGTTGATAACTTTATTGAAGATCTAAAGCAAGCAGGTTTTACTAACATCATTATCGATGACTTGAGTGAGATTTATCTTAACCATATGAAAAAAATGAGTGAAAAATTTCATTTAAAACTTAAGGCTCCGGATACTTGGCATAAAATGCTTTTAGATTTGATGGAAGAAAACTATAAATTTGGAGTAAGAATAATTGCGAAAGTAAACAAGCATAAAAACAATATAGAATATACAAAAGAATTACCTAAAGCTGAAGAACTTTATTTTTACGGAACAGGTGTATTTAGTCCCGATTTCATATTTGATTTTGATACTATTGCTCAGGAACGAGAATATCGCGTAAAAATATTAGGTTATTTAAGAGAAAATTATCCACAGTTCGAATGGTCTGCAGAAGGAGAAGGAATACTTGCTTCGGGAGCAGTTGATAATTATTCTCCTCCAAAAGTAGGAAGTTTTTTAAGAGTGGATTTGAATAATACAATTCAATCCAAAAAATTTAATATTCGTATTGATGATGGTAAATATTTAGATTGTTGGATTGATGAGATTCATATTGATTTTTACAGGTTTAATTGTGCCTTAGTACATTTTATGGTTTATATCCCCGAGGAGGCTTGGCAGAACAAGGATATATTAGAACGCATGCGATTTTTCATTCAGAGGCATTCCCATCCTCTAGGAGAATTTGGAATAGATATGGAATCAATATTTGCTATATTTATTTCAGAGCTCAATACGATTTTCAAACAAGTAATAAATGATATAAAGCCTCCAATATTGAAAACACCATTTTTGGATTTTACTAGTTTAAGTGAAGAAATTAAGACACAATTATTTTGGACTCATTGTACTATTGTTGCAGCCATGCCTGAGGGATTTGATGTTAATTCAAATCATTTTCAAGAGGTATTATTAAACTTAAATCCAGAAGGTATCTACAATTATTCGATTTTTCCAAACATTTTTGCATATGTTGAATCAGGTGATTCTCTTATATGTTTACCTAATACTTTAGATATTCAAGCTAGAACTCCAAAAAGGATTGTAAATGAGGATTGGATACCCTGGATTGCAATTCACCATTATACTTGGAAGACTGTTTGGGAGCTTGATAGAGGTTTTTATATTTTACTTAACTTAGTGACATCTCATCTGAAATATAAGAGGACTGAACAATATCGTGATGTTTATGCTGTCAATGCGTTAATTAACCATATAAATCTTGTATTGGATACTCATAAATCCCGAAACTTAACATCAACTTACTATAGTATGCATTTTATTGAAAAAATAAGTGATGCATGGCGTACTGGCGAGATTTTGGAAGCAGCAACCTCAAAAATGGATGTACTAAAAGATTTAATAGGGCAATTAGATGAAATAGAAAGTGCTAGAAGGAGCAGACGTGTTGAATTTTTTTTAACATTTTTAGGTGTTTTTGCTTTAGGAAGTCTGGTTTTAGATTTTTTAGGCTCAATATCATTTGGGAATTTAATTCCCGATTGGATAACGTTAATATTAGGATTAGGGATACCATTTGGATTTTCTATTATCGCTTATAAATTACTTAAAGAATAAATTTATGAATTTAATTTAATAATATTGCTCGTTCAACAAATACTTCATTAACCAGAAGATCAAGTGAAGGAATGTCTTTTACTTGAATAAGCCGGTTTGCTTGATAATATTTTTTAATAGGTTCCCAAATTTTGTTATCATTTTGAATAGCATCGATAAAATGCTTCATTCTCTGCTGAGCTAAGAATGATTGTCCTTTAAATAAATAACAGATGATAAATGGAGAGATAACATTCATGATTATTGTATATTCCCCAAAAATAGCACGATCTAATCCTTGAGCGAACATCTCATCACTAAAGGAATTAACAGCAGATAGAAAACCTCCAAACAAATGATCTTGAAATGACCATCCCTTTGCAAATGATTGGGAGAAGATTGGGTTTCCGCCTTTTGATATAATTAAAATTACTACAGACTCTTCATCTTGAATCTCATCTAGTTCAACCACACGTTTTCGAAGTATATTATCCATTTGCTCATTTAACCGAGCTAATTTCAGACGTTCAGTTAATGGTGCTTCTAATTTTTTTAAGTCTTCCCAAATTGTTAACTGCTTGAGTAATTCATCGTGTTCATTTGAAATTTTTCTAGCTAACATTTTAAGTCCATATTTTTCAGCAACTTGTTGTCCTTGAGTCAAAAATCGCTTAGCCTTCTGTATATCAAAGGTTAATAGTGACAATTTTGCTTGTAAAAGATGAGTTTCACACAGAATCCAGTAAGAGTGCTGTTGCTCAGCAAAATCTAATAACTTTTGAATGTATGGTTGTATCTCGTCTATTATTTCGGGATAATTAGTAATACGCAGTTCAATAAGGAGTAAATCACAAAGATTAATAATAGTAAAAATACGTTTTTTAGCCCAAAATGATTTTATACCACCAGAAATATCTTCATTATCAATAATTTGTTTTAATAGTTTTTCAGATTTAACTCGATTTTCTGAACGTAGACTCGTTTTCAACAATACAGCTTTATAATATCGATATAAAATGTCGTTTATTTTACTTTTATCTTTTTCTCTAATCTCAATTATCTGTTGGAAGTAATTATTTGCCTCTTCAATATCACCATTATCAAGCAAAATATCAATTATAAATCCTAGCTGATACATTAACCAAGGCTGATATTGAATCTCTAACGCACGCTCTGCATACAATTTCGCGTTATCATAATCACCTAACAATTCATATTTTTCAGCAATATTGATAAGACTCCCAGAAATCAGTTCTTTATTATTACTACCTTTTGCAAGTTCAAAAGCCTCTTTATTAAGTTCTAGAGAACGATGAATTTCACCTCTCCAAGTACATATATTAGCTTTTATTCTAACCAAAAAAGATTTTCTTTCTCTTAAATCTATCGTTGATGTTCCCTTAATTTTCTTAAAAAGATTATCAGCCTTTTTAATTATATCTTCACTTTCACTTACATTTCCAAGCATTATATTTGCAAATGATTTGATTATTAATGCATCTAGATAAGTTAATAAATCTCCTTGTTTCTGGCTCTCTTTAAATAATTCATCAGTGTAGATAATGGCATCTGAATATTTCATTGATCTATATAAAAGATTTGCTTTAAGAAGTTTGCATAAAAGCAATTCCTCAGCTGTGAGATTCTCATAATTCTCTAAACCTAAAACTATTTGGTGAGCTTCTTTAATTCGGCCCTCTCTAATAAGGTTTTTTGCTTTAATCAACTCTTTCATTTCGGAATGAGACATCTCTATAGTGAGCTTGATATATCTATACTATTTTGTATATACTTATTATTATAAGTTTTTGTATAATCTTAAAATTCTTATAATTCAGAGAATAGAGCCTTTTACTTATACTACCATTTCTTAATGATAGTATTGAATGCCTCATGAACTCTTTGCCCTCGTTTTGCTGATGTTAAGTAATTTCCGAGAAAATCTCGTTCTTTTACAACCTCTCGAATTTTCGTTATATCAATATTGTTTTCCTAAATTAAATCAAAATAAACAATCAGATGAGATATTGAAATTATTAGATGAGATTTTAGAGATATTTTTTTATACAAAATCACATTCTTTCAACTAAAACGGATAGAATTTTGTTTCCAAGCCCTCCAAAATTACCAAAAATGTATAATAAAATACAATTATTTATTGCTTTAGCAAATAAATTTAATTTACATGCAATAAGTAATTTTTCATTAATAAGATAATAATAATTATTTTCTTTTTAAAAGAATACAAGCTAAGAATTAGATAATTAAAATTTTATAAATATTATTACATTTAGTGTTAAAAATATGTAATATATGAGAGTTGTCAATAATTTGTTAATAAATGAAATTGTCCACGATGATAGAATACGAGAAATTATTAATTCAGATTATAAAAATGACGAAATCGTAAATTTAATGCGAAATATTACTAAGGAAGCTATTGAATCTAATCCCTTTTATAAAGAACTCGCTAATAAGGAGAATTTTAATTTAGATGATTTGAATAAAATTGACGATTTAGCATTAATTCCTCGCGTACCTGCTCCCCTTTTCAAAGAATCAACGGGCATGTATGAAAAACTTTTAAAAATTCCTTTAAAATCTCCTGAGTTTGAGCTATGGAATGTTTCTTCTTGCACATCGGGAGATCCATCCTTAGTCGGGCGTTCAAAAGATGATATAGAATTATTAGCGAGTATGACTATCAAATGTATTTATGAATTTATTCCAATTCCAGAAGATGAATGGTTTAATACTATCTCATTTGATTTCGCACCAAGTGTAACTTTCTTAAATAGGATTGCTATGAGATATACAAAAGTTAGGCCTATTAAATTATATGGAAGTATTTTGCATGAAATATCAACAAGAATGTCGAATCCGAAATTCTTAATTAAGTTCTTTATCCTTAAAGCGTTTAAGGAAATAATAAAAAAGCATGGTCTTGCAGGTGCTTTTGGAATAAATTCAAAATATGTCATTAATGAAGTTAGAAAAAATTCAGAAAAACCAGTGAATAAACAAAAACATATCTCATTTGGAGGAAGCCTTCAATTACTAAATATTTTTATGAACAAAATCATGAAAGAAAAAAATCTTAAATTCGACTTACCTGATAGTGTCGTCAATTTTGGTGGTGGTGAATGGAATGTTCATAAGTCTCAATTGAAACATCCTCCGATAGACAAGACAAAATTTATTTCTGATTGTGTGGAATCATTTGGTACTAAATCTGATAGAATCACCGACATGTTTGGTTTTACTGAAACACCGATAACTTTTGGTAGTCACTGGTCAGATAAACATCAAGATTTTATATTCCATTGCCCATCTCAAGCAAGAATAATAATTAGAGATTTAAATACTTTAGATCCATTAAAAAAAGCTGGTGATAGAGGTTTTCTAGAAGTTCTTACACCATTTGGTGTAGCAGCTTCTGTAAATCATGCTGTAATTGTTGATGATTTAGTAGAATTAGTATCAAAAAATAAATGTCCTGAGTGCGGATATCAAGGCGATACATTTATTGTTCATGGCAGGATTGAAGATAAACAAGGTCTTGGATGTTCATCAATAATAGAATGGATCTAATCACATAAGGCAATTCAAGAAAATAAAATATTTGCTCTTTATATTTCTTCTCTTTAAAATGAATTAAAACAAGTAAATTTAAGCTCCATCCATAATGTTCATTTTTGGATTAAAAAAGTCGCCAATTGCGTTGTTATTGAACCAATCTTTCAGCTATAATCGATATAATATTATTCCCAAATCCTCCAAAATTACATGTAATCCCAGTTTCCGCACCATCAACTTGTCTTTTACCAGCTTCACCCCTAATTTGCCAGACTAACTCTACCACTTGAGCAACACCTGTGGCACCTAAAGGATGACCACGGGCTTTTAAGCCTCCAGAAGGATTGATTGGTATTTTACCACCTATTCCTGTTAAGCCCTCATGTGCCGCTTTTGCTCCTTCTCCTTTTTTAAAAAAGCCTAGATCCTCACTCTGGATCGCTTCAAGAATAGCAAATGCATCATGTGCCTCACATACATCAATATTTTCAGGAGTTTTTTTTGCCATTGTATATGCTTGAGAAGATGCTAATTTTAAAGCTTTTAATGTGGTAATATCCTCACGTTCATATATTATATGAGTATCAGTAGCTTGTCCAACACCACTAATTAAAACGGGAGTATCAGTAAATTCTCTTGCTTTTTCAGCATCACATAAAACTAGAGCAGCTGCACCATCTGATATTGGACAAACATGAAACAATCTTAGTGGATCAGCTATTATTGGATTTCTTTTTTCGTCTTTTAGAAACTCGTAAACATTAGTCCAATTCCCTTTTCCTTTTGTAATTGCACTCTTCATAAAATCTTCAATAGTCCTTTGAAAATGAGCATTAGGATTAAGAGCCCCATTTTTATGATTCTTAATTGCTATTTCCGAAAGCCACTCCAATTTAGCATTATATTTCTCAAGATAAATACGAGTTAGTAATCCAGCAAATGAAGGAAGTGATACTCCATGAGGGCGTTCGGCTTCAGGATGGGTGAGCGTAGCAACATTTGAAGTGACATACCCTGGAATGGTTAAGTGTGTCATTTTTTCTCCACCAACAACCAAAACCAAATCACTCATCCCTGAAGCAATAGCCTGAAAACCTACTTTTACTGCAGAACCTCCACTTGCGGGTCCATTTTTAATGTGATCTGCTGCTGCAGGAATTAGTCCAATTTTATCCACTAAAGCACTAGCTATTCCGGATAAATTATTAAAAGCTGAAGGACTCATGGCACCAACATAAACAGAATCAAAGTTTTTATCACTGGTATTTGAATCCTGAATTGCTTCTAACGAAGCATTTGACAATAAATCTATGAGTCCCTCAGTCGATCTACCAAATTTTGTATGACCAACTCCTATTATTGCTACTTTATTCATGATGCTTAAGATTTTTAAGAAAGTTGAGATGAATTGTGTAATATTTGGCTTTAATACGATATTAAGTTTAATATTTGAAAAAAGAAAAAAAAGAATATTTGCAGATTTTACTTCTATTTAGGATGTTCGTTTTTCACGATCGTTGCTGCTCCCATTCCTAAGCCTACGCACATTGAGCTAATAGCGAATTCTTTTCCAGATCCCTCCAGTTGATGGACATTTGAACCAATTAGCCTTGTTCCAGTAGCCCCTGTCGGATGACCTAGTGCAATAGCGCCTCCCCAAGGATTAAAACTCGAATCTTTCCAATCTAAACCAAGATCATAACAACAGGCAAATATAACGGGACTAAAAGCTTCGTTGATTTCAATAAAACTCATATCATCAAATGTCAAATTTGCTCTTTTAAGCGCTTCTGGCATTGCTTTTATTGGTCCAGTTAGTTGCAATACAGGATCCGTGCCAACAACAACATAGCTCACAATTGAAGCTCTAATTTTTAAACCATATTCCTCAGCTAATTCACGCGTCATCCAAAGTTGTACTGCTGCACCATCGCTGGTTGGACAACTATTTCCTGCAGTCAAGAACGCTTTACTTTTCCTTCCAATAATGGTTCTTAAACCCGCTAGGGTCTCCATTGAAGTATTTGGACGAGGAGCTTCGTCTCTCTCAGTGAGAACTGATAAGCTCGAATCTTTTGCTACTTCATTATTTTCATCTAACATCGGTTTTCCGCTCTCGTCAAGCTTAGGACACCAAATAGGTTCAATCTCTTTTCCTCTCTCATCCCAAGTTTTAATAGCTTTTTGATGTGATGCGAATGAGAGGCTATCTAATTCAAGTCTGAATTCTTCTAGAGTTTTTCCTGATTTCTCCATCCAGTGTTGACCAAGATCGTGAGCAGAATTAATTTGACCTGCAAAGGAAGTTTTGTATTCTTTTAGTTTTTGAGCTACCTCTGGATTAGATAATATTTTTTTATTTGGGGCTATCATCACCACTTTGTTTTGTTCTTTATCAAAAATATTTGCGTCTGACATAATAGGATATCGATTTTGCACTTCTATTCCACCACAGATAACGCAATCAACTATCCCTGAGGCAACAGCTTGCCAACCGGACATAACTGATTGAGCACCACTAGCACATTGGCGATTAATAGACATACCAGGTATACTTACTGGCAGATGAGCTGCCAATACAGATGTTCTTCCAATATCTAAAGCACAATCCCCGATTTGACTGTTACAACTAACCATAGAGTCCCCAATTATATTAACATCGAAGTCGTTCCGATTAACAATAGTTTCGTAGCAATGTACTACTAAATCATCTCCTCTGTGACGTCCTACCGTTCCTTTTCTTCTACCTATTGGCGTTCGAACGTAATCAATTAATACTGGTTCCCGTTTTGGGTCTTTGAAATATTTTTCATACATACTTACTGGTTTTGCCATAATTCTTCACTTATTAAGAAATTTTATAGAATCTAATGTATTTTTATTAATTAATTTTATTTTAAGCAAATGTATAATTATTCATAAAAATCATTAATGTGAAATTATCATGTTAAATGGGATACACTTTCTCCTCACTTACAAATGTAATTACGAATGTGACCATTGCTTTTTGTATTGCGGACCTCATTCTGAAGGTACTTTTACTTTGGAACAAATTAGAAATGTTCTTGACGAAGCTGTTAAAATCGGCACAATAGAATGGATATATTATGAAGGCGGAGAGCCCTTTCTGTTTTATCCTATAATGCTTGAAGGGATTAAACTTGCTAATGACAAAGGATTTAAAATTGGCATTGTAACAAATTCATATTGGGCAACATGTAATGAGGATGCAGAAGTGTGGCTTAAATCCCTTACTAAATTAGGTGTAAAGGATTTCACAGTAAGTGACGATGAATTTCATTTTGAAAATAAAGATTATAACCAGTCCAAAGTAGCAAGGAGCGCAGCAGATAAATTAAACATTCCTACTTCTTCAATCAGTATCAATGAACCAAAAGTAGAAATGAGATCGGAATCCGAATATGAAAAGGGAAAGCCCGTAATAAGTGGCGGAGTAACTTTTAGAGGTAGGGCTATTGAAACATTGATAGAAGGTCTACCTCGTACAAAATGGGAAGAATTAAAAGAGTGTCCATATGAAGATTTAAAGGGATTAGGGAGAGTTCATGTTGATTCTTTTGGTAACGTCCAAATCTGCCAGGGTTTAAGTATAGGTAATTTCTGGGAAACACCTCTTTCAGAATTAGTAAGAAATTATAAACCTGATAATCATCCGATATGTGGTCCGTTACTTCGAGGAGGCCCAGCTCAATTAGTAAGAGATTACGATATTAAGCACAAAGATTCGTATGTAGATGAATGTCATATGTGCTATAAAGCGCGTCTAGCCCTAATCGAAAAATATCCTCAATATCTTACGCCAAGACAAGTATACGGACTGGAAGAAGAATAGAATTATTTGTATGTTAAAAATCTACGTAAATCGCTGGCTTAAACGGAATATTATTTGTTATTGAATTAAATGATTTTTAATTATTTACTTATTTTTAAAAAGCGAAATTTATATCCATTTTCCACATAATTATCCATTTTAAATCACGATATGAGCACAATTAGACGAGAAAGAGTGATATTTATATTTGATAGTGACTCGTACTTTATACAATTGACAAGAAGTTAAATTAAAAATGTGTTATATTATATATAATTCATTTTTTTTTAAAAATTAGGGTTGATAATGGAATTTAAATCAAATATTGATGATATTGAAAATAGATTTTCGATGCTATTAAAGAGCATCCCGATACCCGCTTTAATTTGGAAAAAAATGTATAATTCTTTAACGCTTGTAAATAGTAACGAAGAGAGCTATAGAATTAGTAGAGGAAAAATTAAAGAATATATTGGAAGGAAAGCCTCAGAGATATATAAAAATAACTCTCAGCTATTAAAAGTAATGCAGGAGTGTGCGTTAAATAACCATAAACTTAATTTAACTACAAACAATGGTAATCCAATTGTAAATAATGGAAATTCTTATAACACTTCTTTTGAACTTATAGCTCCTGATACGATTGTTCAATATTTTACTACTAACTCTTCAGTTAACAAAAAAATTCTTAAAAATGATATTTCTAAAAAGAATGGAAAACAAAATCGTTTAATACAACAAGCCACATTAGATAGTATATATAAAGCGGCACCAATTGGCATTGGAATGGTTGTTAATCGAAATTTTGTTCATGTAAACCACAGATTCTGCGATCTTGTAGGTTATGATAGAGAGGAATTAATAAATAAAAATGCCAGAGTTATATATCCTACAGATGAAGAATACGAGTATGTAGGAAAAGAGAAATACGATCAAATTAATAAATACGGGATTGGAACAGTTGAAACGCAGTTTCGGAGAAAAGATGGGAAGATCATTCAAATTTTACTTAGTTCTGCCTATGTTGATCCTAAGAATCCCTTATTAGGTGCCACATTTACAGCTTTAGATATCACGAAGAGAAGAATAATAGAAAAAGAATTAATTAATAGGGAGAAACGATTCCAAGATTTCGTCAATTTGTTACCTTTAGTTGTATTTGAAACAGATGCACTCGGAAATCTTAGCTCTGTGAACGAGAAAGGTTTTGAAATTTTTGGATATAGTCCAGAAGACATTGAGAATGGTGTTAATAGTCTCCAGCTAATTATTCCACCAGATAGAAGGAAAGCATTGAGAAATACGGCAACAAATTTAATAGAGGAAGATATAAGTGGAGTAGAATATCTGGCACAAAAAAAAAACGGAGATATATTTCCTGTTTTAGTCTATACTCATCCTATAATATATGATGAAAAACCTATTGGTTTCAGAGGGATTCTAATAGACATTACGGAGCGTAAGAATAGAGAGATTAAATTAAAAGAATCGGAGGAAAAATATAGAATACTTTCGGAAAATTCAGATGATTTAATTTCTCTCTATGACGAAAAATTTAGAATGACTTATATAAATGCAGAGAGTCACTCTAGAGTTTTGGGTTATCCTGCGAAGAAGTTTTTAAAAGCCTCGTTTAAAAATATAATTGCTCATAAGGATGATGTAATTACTTTGATTAACATCATTAAGAAAGGGATTAAAGAGGGAAGTTACAGAGGTCAAATTAGGTTTAAACATCAAGAGGGATATTATTTGTGGTTCCAACTTACTGCCAAATTTTTCAGCGTGGAATCAGAAAATAGAAAACTTCTTGTAATAGCAAGAGATATAACTGATATAAAGCAATTTGAAGAAAATTTGAGAGAATCTGAAGAAAAATACCGGTTCCTCACAGAAAATTCAGATGATTTAATAACCCTTTACAACGATAAGATTGTAGCAGATTATATTAATACCGAGACTCATTCAAGGGTCTTAGGATACCCCCCGGAGAAATTTTTAAAAAAATCTTTTAAAGGAAAAATCACTCATAAGGATGATATAATCCCATACTTAGAGAGCTTCAAAGAGGGTTCAAAAAGCGGAAATTATCTTACTCAAGTTAGATTTAAACACAAAGAGGGGTACTATCTTTGGTTTCAAATCTATGCTAAATTCTTTAATGACATTCTAAATAAACGAAAGTTATTAGTAGTTGCTAGGAACATTACAGATATTAAACAAGCAGAGAAAAACTTGAAAGAATCTGAAGAAAAGTTTAGAATAATCGCTGAACAAGCATTTATGGGCATAATGATAATGCAAGATGATAAACTTAAATATGTAAATTCGGCATTATTAGATATTTTTGGGTTTTCTTCTAAAGATACAGAAGGGTGGACAAAAGAAGATATAACCAGATTAGTTCATCCAGAAGACTTAGACTTCCTAAGAGTGTATAGGCGAAATTTAAAAGAAGGAGTTCTAGGTATAAAAAATTATAATTCTTATAGGGTTTTTACGAAAAATGGAAAACTAAAATGGATAGATCAATTTTCCAAAAATATCATCTTTAAAGGGGAATCTGCAGAATTAATAACTATAATTGATGTTACTGAAAAGAAAGAAGCTGAAGAAGAACTAATAAAACTTAACAACTTAAAATCTGAATTGTTTGTAAGAACATCTCATGAATTAAAAACTCCACTAGTTTCTATTAAGGGATTTTCTGATCTCTTGTTGACTGTGCATAAAAGTAAATTAGATGATTATTCCATATCAAAAATAACAGCTATTAAGAATGGAGCTGATAGATTACAGAAATTGATAGGAGATATATTAAAAGCAGCGGAGCTGGAATCAGGATATACTAAAATAAAATTAAATTTTGATAATTTATCTCAACTAATAATCGTGTGCATAAGAGAAGTTCAAGGTTTTGCTGATTTAAGAAATCATGAATTAGAAATCAACATTCAACAAAAACTTATAGCGAATTTTGAGCAAGAACAAATTCATAAAGTTATTAGTAATCTATTACATAATGCAATAAAATACACGCCTCCTGACGGAAAAATAGAAATCAGATCTGAAATTAGAGACAATCTTATAATCACTTCTGTAAAAGATAATGGTATAGGTTTTACAAGTGAAGAAAAGGAAATGATTTTTAAACAATTCGGGAAAATTGAAAGGTACGGTCAAAACCTAGAAGTAGTACCAGATGGTACCGGTCTTGGCTTGTTTATTTCAAAAAAAATAATAGAACTCCACGGAGGGGAAATCTGGGCAGAATCAGAGGGTAGAAATCAAGGTTCGACATTTTATTTTACCTTACCATTAACTCAGCGTCAATAAATATTTTAATTGATTACTGGAATTAAGTTTCTAAGTAAATTGCAGGTTTATTAGGTAGAGCTTTAGTTGATCGCTTTTTAGGGTCGTAGTCTGAATTAATTATTATATTACTGTTTATTCTTTTTTCAATATAACCTTTGTATTCTTCTAATAGCTCCTGTTCTTTCAAATTAGCCAGAATCTTTTCCCAAATCCGATTTTTTATCTGATTTTTAACAAATGGAATTAACTTCGAATTTTTCATAAAATCCGGTATTTGCTTACATTCTTCGATAATCTTCTTGAAATTTCCCTCTTTTGAAATAATTATTTTTACAACCTCGTATTTCCAGCTTGGAGCAGTGTATAGATAAGTTTTGCTTAGATCACTGGATGAAACAATTTTTTTAATATTTAGAATGTCAGTTATTACATCAGAAATATAGTTAAATTCACTTTCTATATCGTTGTTAATGTATGCTTTGTTAAAATCATCCCAAATGACTTTTGAAAGGAAATCGGTGTTTCCCATCATTTCCCATAGTTCTTCGCATAAATGAGGCATGGTTAAGGAAAGTATTTTTACCCAGTTTGGAAAAATAATTTTATAAACTTCTAAAACATCATTCGCATCTTCACAATATCTATTAAAATCTTGAATTATGTTAAAAACCTCGTAAAAAGAGAGTTGAAGGTATTTTCTTATGTTTAAATCTTTCAAAGCAATTTCCGCTTCAACAAATTTCTTAGTGCATTTCGATATAATGATATTTGCATATTTTGTGTTAAGGTTATCTACTTTTCCCTCAATTTTACTTAGTTTAATTGTATTTTCCGAAATAAAATTATAGAACCGCATTATGTGATTTTTTACAATTTGTAATTGTTTTTCACGCCAATCTACACTAATTCCAAAGTCAGCACTATGAGAAATATAAAACCGAAATAAATCAGCTGAGTAATTTGCTTTAATATTTGCTATTGAAATTACATTTCCTTTAGATTTTCCCATTTTTTGACCTTCTATAATTACTGGTTCTATTAGAGAGACAATTTTTGGCCAATGTTCTTCTGGAAAAATAGCTACATGATGAAATATATAAAAGCTCAAATGATTGGAAATGTGCATTATTGCTGTATGCCTGTGATCTACTGGATACCAATAGCAAAATTCTTTTTGCATTTGTTTTAATAAAGTTACTTCAATCTTAGTATGGTTAGATAGACTTCTGATATCACCTATATTTAATAATACATAATCAAAAAACGCGGGTATAAGCTGTTCTGGTTTGAGATCATTTTTCTTTATCAGATGAATTATGGTGTAGAAACTCATATATATGGTAGAATCGCTTAAAGACTCGATAATCCATTTCTTATCAAACGGAAGCTGAGTTCCAAGGCCTCTCTTCCGCGCACAGGGTCTTTTCTCTAACCAGTTAAAAATGTTCTCGAAATTCATGCGATATTTATTAGGGACAATTTTCATATTATTCAAGCATTTTGACGCTTTTTGCTTCCAATCTCCCGCATTAAAATTTAAAAACCACTGATCGGATAATATCGAGACCGATATTTCTTTTCCACACTTACATCTAAGATCTTTAGTAATAGGTAGAAAAATCTTATCTGCCTTTTCATTCTCAATTAAATTATCGATGACCTTAATTACCGCTTCGTTTACTTTTATTCCTTTATATTTTCCGCACTTATCATTCAGCACACCGTTATAATATTCTACCTTATAATTTTCAGATGTTGCCTTATCTAATTTTTCAAAATCTGTTTGAGTATGGACATTGAACTTTTCACAAAAAACTTTTGCGGGAAAATCTTCGAAATCCAATAAGTCAATGATTTGAATAGGCTCTATTTTCTTTATTTCCTCTGAATTCAATTTGAACTCTTTTATAGTTGCATCATTTTTTTGTAGGTCTAATAATGCTATATAATCATATGGAGCGTGAGCCGGTACTGAGTAGACTACACCAGTTGCAACTGTAGTATCTACAAATTCTCCTGGCAAAATTAGAAGATCTCGGGTACCATCTATACTCTTAACCTTTCTTCCAATTAAATCTACTCCCTTCAATTTCTCGAGTATTTCTACATCCTTATTCTGATTCTTTAAAAGTAAAGTTGCTTCCTCAGAAATAACCCATGTATCCCCATTCAATTTAGCGTAAACATAGATACCAGTAGGATTTATCCATAGGTTAGTTGCACCGTAGATTGTTTCGGGTCTCAATGTAGAAGGAACTAGATAAGCATCCTCAAATGGAAATTTTACGCAAGTATATTCGTTAATCTCTAAATTTAATTCGTCTCCACTTGAAATATCATCTTCACCTACAGCGTTTTCACATTGAGGACAAAACAAAATAGGGTACTCGCCTTTTTCTAAATATCCCTGTTCGAATAGTTTATGATATTGCCACTCAATTAGCTTATTGTAGAGTTTATCACCAGTTGTGAATTCTCTTCTCCAATCCAAACTCATACCTAATGCTTTAAAATCGATTTTATAAGTGTTCGAAAAATAGTTCACAATATTCCACGGTTCTACAAAGCTTTCGACTATCTTTTTTACTTGTTCTCGATCAGTTGTATGTAACGATACGTACTCTTCCATTCTTTCAATAGTTTCTTTATCGTTTCTTTCAATGGAAGAAGATATTGCTAACACAGGAGTTCCTGTAATATGAAATGCCATTGGATATAATACATTATACCCTTTAGCACGATAATATCTCGCAAAAACATCTCCGTTCACAAAACTCCTACCATGGCCTATATGTGAAGGTCCAGAAGCATACGGATAAGGAGAGGTAATAAAAATCTTCTTTCTGTCTGGATTTGGGTTAGCTTCAAATATTTTTGCCTGCTCCCATTTATCTTGCCACTTTTTTTCAATCTGTTGCGGGTTATACATAATTTTTATCAATTAATTTCTTTTTTTCAGCTATTGATAATCCGCCCCTTAAGCTTTTTCAGTTAAATTTTATGCTCTTAGCAAACAAATCCGTCAAAAATTTAAAAGAAAAAGATAAAGCGGATTTGTATCGCTCATAATAATAATTGTAATAATGCCTGAAGTAATACTCTTTTCCGTAAAAATTCTTTTACTGAGCTCGTTAAAGCCGTATTATTCGTAAACATTATTAATTTATGCAAATCCCTTCTGTTTTATAAATTTTATCTTAGATTAAAAATAAGATTGGTGATGAAGCTCTATACATTTAAAATTGATTGTTAATTAAGAATAAACTATGAAATTTGAAAGTTTAATTTATAGGGAAAATGAAGAGACTGCTTGGATATTTCTCAATAGACCAGAAGTTATGAATGCATTAAGTATGAAACTTTCAGAAGAAATTGTCGCTGCGATAGAAATAGTAAAACAATCTACAAAACTTAAATTCTTGGTTATTAAAGGTGAGGGTCCCAACTTCTGCGTTGGAGATGATATTAAAGAGATGATTAAATGGGGAAACGCTAACGATATAACTCGAAGATGTCGGTATTATCAAAATATGGCTAATCAACTAGAGGAACTGGATAAAATTACTATAGCTGCCGTAGACGGTTATGCTGTGGGAGGTGGATTAGAGATTACTATGGTTTGCGATTTTGTTATAGCTACTGAACGTTCAAAATGGGGTATGCCTGAAGTAGATGTTGGAATAACTCCCGGATGGGGTGGTACGACACGCTTAGCACGATTAATAGGTCGAAGAAGAGCGAAAGAAATCAATCTTATTGGAGCGCTTCATACGAGCAAAAAGGC
>JAGXNP010000070.1 GCA_019894885.1 Promethearchaeota archaeon
CCATTTGAACAATTTCGCCCTTTTTTACTAAATATTCGAAAATCTTTTTTGTTAATTTTATAGCTCTCTCTGAGTCCATTCTGCAAGCTAAAGAAATTGGTTTTTTTTCCATGGCGCTCAGGTCCTTTTTTAGAGTTTTTTTGTTTAATCTAAAAAAAAATTTAAAAATATATTAATTGAAAAAAGCTTTATGAATTTTAATTTATTATAATTCTAGTAACTAAGGTTTTACCCGCTAATTTCCAATACTCTATCTGTGCTAATGACATCTTTCCTGGATCTGCTTGTAATCCTTTAAGTTTTGAAACTAGATCCTCATCAGCAGGCCAATTTACATCCATAGATTCATAACTTTCAAGATCCATAATATTAATTGATGTATCTTCTATAAAACTAATCTGAGCGGTGCCTTTTAAAATTTCGGGAACATCTATCATATGTCCCGACGGAACCGTGAGAGATCTTTTGTTATTGTCAAATACTCCAATGCATACCACTCTTACTTTTGCATGCCCGTGCTTTCCTGACTTACTCCTTTCAGTTGCTTTAATTATGCATGGTTCATCATCAACCATCATATAATGTCCGGTTTTTAACTTTTGAATTTCCGTTCTTCTAATACTCATATTCTAAAATCTCCTTTTTTTCTGTATTTTTATAGGTAATGTTTATTATTTTCACGTTTCTTTTTTAATATTATATTATAATCATTTAAGAAAAAATATTAGTTTTTGTTTATTTTAATTACTAAAACATAAATGCAATTTCATTTATATTATGGTGTTTAAGAAGTTAGGGAAAGATTTAGCGTCGATAATGCGAACATTACGAGGTTTACCAAAAATCGATAAAGATGCGGTTAACGCAGCAATAAAGGATTTACAAAAAAGTCTTTTGGGAGCAGATGTGAAAGTTGAATTAGTCTTCCAGATGACTGAAAATATCAAAAAAGAAGCAATGAACACGGAATTAAAAAGAGCGAGAAGAAAAGACTTCTTAATTAAGCTCGTTCATGATGAGTTAGTGAAAACAATCGGAGGGAAATCTGCTCCTATAAGAATAAAACCGGGAAAGAGTAATGTTATTCTACTTGTTGGAATCCAAGGTTCAGGTAAAACTACTACTATTGGTAAGTTAGCGCGGTTTTATAAGAATAAAGGATATAAAGTAGCTGCGGTTACTACTGATACATGGCGTCCTGGGGCTTATGAACAATTAGTACAGTTAACAGACCAAATTGGAGTTAGATGTTATGGTAATCCTAATGAAAAAAATGCGATAAAACTTGCAGTTAAAGAAACTAAAAAAGCAATTAATGACGAGCATGACATAATAATTGTAGATACTGCTGGCCGACATAAAGAAGAAAAAGAATTAATGAGAGAAATGGAAAAGATCGAATCAAGTTTAAAACCTAACGAAGTTATCCTAGTAATCGATGGAACTTTAGGGCAGCAAGCTTATTCACAAGCAGAAGAATTTGCTAAATCTACAAACATTGGTAGCATAATCGTTACCAAACTAGATGGGACAGCTAAAGGAGGTGGAGCTCTCTCTGCGTGTGCTGCCACTAATCAATCCATAAGGTTCATAGGTGTTGGTGAAAAATTAGAAGATCTCGAAGAGTTTAATCCAACAACATTTGTAGGTTCTCTACTAGGCATTCCTGACATTGAAGGTTTGGTTAAAAAGGTACAAGAAGCTGAGATTGATGTTGATCCTGATTTGGTTAAAAGAATGATGAAAGGAAAATTCACTCTCGACGATCTTTATTATCAATTGAAATCTATTAAAAAAGTCGGTAAGATGAAAAATATTTTAGCAATGATGGGAGGGGGTAATATTCCTGAGGCGTTAACTGATGATGCTGAAAAAAATTTAGAAAAGTGGGAAGTCGTTTTAAATTCTCTCACCCAAGCAGAAAAGGAAGATCCGAAAATTATCAAAAAAACAAGAAAAAGAAGAATTGCTATCGGGAGTGGTACTGATTACACTACAATAAATAAAATGCTCGATCAATATAATCAAATGAAGAAATTTATGAAGAAGGCTTTACAAATGCAAAAGAAAGGGAAAAAAGGTGGAACAGGCTTACCACCAGGCTTTGATAATATATTTAAAAAATTCGATGGACTATAAACTGATTATTTAGTTTTGATTAGATTGGTAAATTTCTTATTATTTATTGAAAATATTTCTGATTATTCCAAGAAGGTTATAGATAATGGACAGACACCTCTAGATGTATATAATGTGTGCTCAATTATACGAGAATCTTTCTGTCGTTCTTATTCAATAAGAAAAGACAATAATTTATACATCTATTTTGATTCAACCCATATTTTAATAAAATTTAAAGGTAATTCGTTGAGATATTTAGGCTCTGATGAGAGATCTCAAGCTCTACTCTTGAAAAAGGCTTTGGATAAATTAAACGGAGTTGAAACAATAAAATCTCAAAGAATGCAAAAATCTACTCCAGGGATTTTCGTTAAGAGATTGTTGAAAGGTGAATCGATTTTAGAAAACATTATTGATTTATATAATGATAAGATAATAGTTATTAACGAATTTGAAAAAGAAAATATGAAATCAGATATCATCAACTTAGAAGAATTAGATAATCTAAGGGAATATTGTTATATTTTTCCTTTTCCTCAAAACTCACGCAGTACAGTCGATTTTTTGGGACTGATTGATGAAAATTACAAATTAAAATATGCCAATCTTTCAAATATAAAAGGGATTGAAAATAAAATTTTATATGTCAATTTTCTAATTGACCAAAAAGAGAATGTTGATAAAGAATTAAATAGATGATATTAAAAAACGCACTTATATATGTCAATGGTTCGCTCCAGGATGGAGCTTTATTAATCCTTAATGGAAAGATTATATCTGTTATACATAATAACTCTGAAGATGATGTAAAATCAATTCAAAGCAAAAATGAAGATGGGATAGTAATAGACTGCGAAAGGAAAAAAATATTACCGGGTATAATTGATATCCATTCACATTTAAGAGATATGGGGCAGAGCGAAAAAGAAACATTTTCATCTGGAACATTAGCAGCAGCTTTTTCTGGAATTACCACAGTTTTTAATATGCCGAATACGATTCCTCCTGCGATAAACGCAACTCAAATTGAAAAATGGATGAGAAAAGCAAAAAATAACATATACGTGAATGTGGGATTTATTGCGGGAGTTCCTAAGGATATTAATCTCAAAGAAATTATTTCGATTATTGAATTAGGCGTTATTGGTTTTAAAATTTATCCTTTAGGCTCTTTAAATGAGATCGATTGGACAAATTATTTGAATGTTCAAAAAATTCTTAGTGTCTCTTCCAAATTGCAAATTCCCATATTGATACACCCAGATTGGCCTTTATCTCCTGAAGAAACAAGAGAAATTTATAACAACGGTACACTAACTGATGTACCTATATTAGAATTACACAATAATCTGTACCCCACCTCTCTAGAAGCTAAATACGTGAACTTCATCCTGGATAACTACTATAAAATAATAGCAGATTTGGATTTGAGAGCGGAAAATTATCCAATCTTACATTTTTGCCATATTAGTTGTAAAGATAGTTATTCTTTAATACGAAAAGCTTTAGATATGAAACCAAACTTAAAAGTCACCTTCGAAACAACACCGCACCACCTATTATTGGCAAACACCATACAACTAACCAATCCTAATTTTGGGAAAGTCCTACCTCCCTTAAGAGATGAAGAGCACTCCTTATTTTTATTTAATGAACTTAAGGAAGGGAATATAAACCTTGTAGGCTCGGATCACGCACCTCATACATTGAAAGAAAAGGCTCAAGATTATTTAGATTCACCTTCGGGGTTTCCCGGATTTGAAACCTATGTGTTAACATTATTAGATAAAGTATGTAGAAATGAACTTTCTCTTGAAACTTTTGTTAAGGTTACTTCAGAAAATCCCGCAACAATTTTTAAAATTAAGAATAAGGGATTAATCAAAGCAGGTTATGATGCTGATTTAATCATAGTTGATAAAATTCCAGGATATCCCATTAACCCAGAAGTATTCAAAACAAAAGCAAAATTTTCTCCCTATGAGGATTATAAAACCTCTGTTCAGATATGGAAAGTATTTTTAAGTGGAATCGAAGTAAATAGTGATGATGCTGAACCTAAGGGTAATATTATAAAACGTTTTGATTAAGTTATTATTATAATTAACCGTCTACTATTATATACTGAAAGCAAAATCTAAATGTGAAAATATGGCAGATAAAGAAATCTTCACCGTAGCTGACGGAAAAGAGTTAATACAATTTGCAAGAGATAACATCGAGTATTTCCTTAAGAATAATACCCGTATCGTTATTCCTGAAGCCTTAAAAGAAAAATACAAGGAAAATTATGGAGCATTTGTCACTTTAAACACTCACAATATGAGAGGTAATCCTTTAAGAGGTTGTATTGGATATATAGAGCCAAGATTTGCATTATACGATGTTATTCATAAAGTTTCAATCAGTTCAGCAACAGAAGATACTCGTTTTTCATCTGTTTCTATTGATGAATTGGATAATATTACCATTGAAATTTCAATATTAACTCCTCCAAAAATAATAGAAGTTAGCACATCGAAGGAATATCTTGAAAAAATTGTAATAGGGAGGGATGGACTTATAGTGGAGAGAGGAATGCGAAGAGGTTTACTTCTTCCACAGGTTCCCATAGATCAAGATAGGAATTGGGATGTAGAAACTTTTCTTAACCATACATGTAATAAAGCGTGGCTTTCTTCTGACGCTTGGAAAGATATAAAAGGGACTAAAATATATTCTTTTCAAGCAATTATATTTGAAGAAAAGACTCCACGGGGAGAGGTTGTTCGTAAATAGTTTTCTCCCATCTAAATGTAAATTAAAAATTTTTTGAGAATTATGGAAAAAGATGAAAATTTAATTTTAACGATAGATATTTCTTCCAATTCTGTAAAGGTAGGATTAGTATCCGAACAATTAAAAATAAAACTCTATAACACTCAAGAATTAAAAATATATAATGAAGATTTAGATGGTTTTGCTAAACGCTTTGATATGGATAACCTTTGGAAAAAGGTTATTATGGGAATGGATTTTGTTCTTTCCAAATTTAAAAACAAAAAGATTATAGGTTTGTCAACCTGTACTCAACGAATTGCCTCCGTTTTTCTAGACGAAAAAGGAAACGCCGTGTATGGAGGACCCAATATCGATATTCGCGGTATTGATTCAGCCTATCTCATAGATGATGCATTTTCAGAAAGGGATCTATTTGAAATAACGGGACATAGTCCGTCTCTTCTATTTTGTTTAGCAAGATTATTGTGGTTTAAAGAAGAAGCGGAAGAAGCTTATGCAAAAATTAAAAAAGTATTGACATTAGATGATTGGTTAGTTTACAAACTTACTGGAAATTTTTACTCGGATCTATCATCTGCTGCTGAGTCCCAATTACTTGATATAAAAAAAGGTGAATGGAGTTCTGAAATAATAAACACTTTTAATTTTGATCCCGATTTTTTTCCAGAAATTGTTGATTCAGGGACTATTGTGGGCGAACTAAAAGAAAATTTGAATAAAAGATTCGATATTGACCATATTAGTATTCCTTTTGTAAAATCGGGCGGGGATACACAAGCATCTTTATTAGGTATGGGTGTAATCGAAGAAGGCGATATAGGCATTAGTTTAGGTACTACAGCACCGCTTCATCTCGTTGTTAATAAGCCCATTTTTGATCCTAATTGTAATTACTGGACCTCGTGCCATTCAATAAAAGGAAAATGGTTAATTGAAAGCACTGCGGGCAACACGGGCGCTTCCTACAATTGGTTTAAAGAAGGATTTTTATCAAGCTTTACTAAAAATCCAGATTCTTTAATAGAAGATTTTCTAAAGAGAACAACTCCAGGAACTTTATCGACTTACGCCTACTTAGGTCCTGAAAAGATGAATATAAAAAATACTACTTCTATTAAGAGAGGTGCTTTTATTTTTCAACCACCTATTATGGTGTCTGAGGATGTCCCCAAAATTGAAAATTTTGCCCGGAGCGTTCTTGAAAACATAGCATTTGGGATATTTGAAAATCATCAAGTGCTACGCAATCAAACTAAGCTTAGTACAAAAACATATGTTGCAGGTGGGATGGCTAAATCTAATGAGTTTTGCAAGTTATTAGCTAATATTTTAGACAATCAAATTTCTGTTGCCTGCATTAGAGATTCAGCATTTATTGGTGCTGCAATGAATACTCTTATAGGTTTAAAGTATTATTCCAATTATAGATCCATTATTAGTAATCTTTTAACATTTGAAGATGTAAAAAACGATCCTAGTGTCTCTGATAAATTTAAATCAATTTATCTTGAATGGAAAAACCTAAAGTCTAAAATTGATAGTCTATGATTTCTTCTGGTTTTTAAATTTTAATATTTTTATAAAGGATACTAAATTATTAACATTAAAACTTATTTTGGTATTTTAAGGGTGAATAATATTGACAGAGTTTGAAAGTTTTGAATCTTGTTTAAAGGAGATTGAAAATCGTTATAATAACACAGAAAAAGTAAGGAAAAAATTAGTAAACTATATTGACCCGATACAAATTTCATTTTTAGACACTAACCGTAGCGTTATGATCTATGTTAATAAGGATCAAGGAATAGAGGTTAAAGATAATGCTAGCGATGAAACTGCTACAGTTAAAATCGAGTTTACATCAGAAAATAATTTATTAGCACTTTTTAACAAAGAGCTCGGAGCGGTGAAGGCGTATTCTTCAGGAAAAATAAAAGTTATAGAAGGAAACATTAGAAATTTAATGAAACTGAAGAGCTTGATGTTTTAGCAAAATTTAGTTGTTTTAATCATATAATCTAAATATAATTGCATGATTACATAATCTAATACTTAAAGAAGGGATAATCAGTTAGTTGGGTTGAGAAATTATGAAAGCATTTATAACAGCAAGTATAACTGACGAAGTTATAGAAGAATTGCAAAAGAAAATGGAAGTAACCTATGAGAGTTGGAGAGATACTGGGAATATATATTTTGACATTAAAGAGTTGGTTGAAAAATTAAGTGATTATGATGTCTTCATAACTGAAGCAGACGATTTAAAAAAAGCAGAACTGTTTGAACAGACAAACTTGAAGCTGATTGCATCTTGTCGTGGCGATCCTTTCAACATCAATTTAGACGCTGCGACCAAAAATAATATACCTATCATTTACACGCCAAACAGGAATGTCGTTGCAGTCGCTGAATTAACTGTTGGTTTAATAATATCTATGGCAAGAAATCTTACTAAACTAGAACGATTCCTACATTCAGAGGATTTTGAAATTATTGAGTTTGAAGATTGGATTAATTGTTATAATAAATTCATGGGAAGTGAATTAGAAAGTAAAACAATAGGCATAGTTGGTTTTGGTCAAATTGGGCAAAGAGTAGCCGAACGACTAAAACCATTTGGTGTTAAATTTCTAATATATGATCCGTATGTATCCGAGGAAATGGTTGAAGAGTACGGCGACAAAACAGATATTGACTTTTTAATGAAAGAATCAGATTTTATTACCTTACATGCAGTAGCAACTGATGAAAATGATAATCTTATTAACGAAGCACGGATAAAAATGATGAAAAGCTCAGGATATTTAATAAACATGGCTAAAGGAAGCCTCGTTGATTACGATTATTTATACGGAGCTTTAAAAAAAAACGAGATCGCGGGAGCTGCTTTAGATGTATTTCCTTTAGAGCCCATCGATGAAGATAACGAATTCTTAAAATTAGACAATGTTATCGTATTACCTCATTTTGGAGGAAATACCATTGAAGTAGTTAATAGACAATCTAAAATGCTCCTTAAAGATATTGACATTTGGTTAAACGATGGGATTCCAACTCATGTATTAAATCCCGAAGTATTTGGAGCTAAAGATGTCAAACAAGATATGAGTAAGGACACTGTCCAAAAATATAAAGAAGAAATTGTTTGTGTTTGTAAAAGGCTATTAAACGATGGTCATGTTATAGGATCAGCCGGAAATGTAAGTATGAGAATAAAACATGATAATAAAGAAATCGTCTTAATCACTCCGAGTAATGTAAACTACGAGGAAATGGATAAAGATGATATTCTTATCATAGACTTAGAAGGTAAAGTCGTTAAAGGAGAACGCAATCCCTCGGTAGAAAAACACCTACATTTAGGAATATACAAAGAACGAGAAGACGTGAATGCAATTATTCACTCTCACGGAATGTACTCAACAATACTCGGTACTCTCAATTTGTCGTTACCTCCAATTATGGAAGAACTTGTGCCCTACTTAGGAGGAGAGATTTTATGTTCGGATTACGGTGAGGCTGGTAGTGAAGAATTAGCTGATAATGTAAAAGCAAGTTTAGAAGATAGAAACGCAGTAATCCTTGCCAACCACGGGAGTTTATGTTGTGGAAGTCATTTAGAAGGAGCATACACCGTATTGCAATATTTAGAGAGAGGATCAAAAACATATTATCTTGCTAAATTAATTAAGGAGCCAAATCTATTACCTGAAGATACTATTGATTATGAGATGGATATTTTTGAGCTTTTTAAGGACTCAAAAAAAATTTAAAAAGAGATTTGATTAAAAATAAAGGCTCTTTTTGGAACCTGAGTTGATTTAAATGGTTGAATACTTTAAAGAATTATCTTTAGCTATAGATTTGGTTAGAAAAGCTTCAGAGATCACAGAATGGTTTAGAACGAAGCATTCTTCCTCATTTATAAAGAAAGATGATTCTCCAGTTACTTTAGCAGATTTTGCTTCTCAGATTTTTATAATATCAGAAATTAAGAAAAATTTCCCAGAAGATCAAATTATCGCCGAAGAGGAGAGTAGCATTTTTTTGAATTCAAATGCTGAAGAAATACTAAAAAGATGTTATAAATCATTACAAATTAATTTCAAGAAAAATCTAAAAGAAATGCTAAATTACCGTGGACTAAGTTCTAATCGCCAATGGACAGTCGATCCTATTGATGGTACTAAAGGTTTCCAAAAGAATTTAGCATATGCTGTAGGGATAGGGTTAATGATTCAATCCGAACCAATGGTATGTGCCATAGGTGTGCCAAATTATAAAAATACAAGTCTAACGATCTTTTCAGCTGAAAAGAACAATGGAGCTAAAGTATCGTATGGAGTCCAAAACTTTACTAAGATAAGAGTAAGCGATATTAGAGAACTTAAGAGTTCCCGGATGTGTTATTCCCTACACTATAATAAGCCATGGGTATTAGATTTTGCCCATTCACTCGGTATAACTAATTTTATTCCAATGGATAGTATGGCAAAATTATGCATGGTTGCAGAAGGTTCAGCTGAAATTTATATTAAGCCTATGAATATTCAACATTCATTTACATGGGATTTTTTACCAGGTGAATTATTAGTTAAAGAAGCTGGAGGAATGATCACTGATATAAAAGGCAATCCAATAAAATACGTAAATGATAAGTGTAAGGTTACTGCACCTGGTCTTATTGCTTCGAATGGAACGATACACAAAGATTTATTAACTGCACTTAAATCGAATGAAGTTCTCAAAACTAGTTAAAATATCTGAACTAAGCTTCTAAATAACTTAAGATTGTAGTTTGTGCTACACTTGGAGCTTTTTCTAAATTTGATAATCTTATTCCAACAAGCCTAACTTTCTTGTTCATAGTTGAAAATTGATTCAATAGCTCAATAATTACTTTTATTACCTGATTCTTATCTTGAACATGATGAATAAAGGATTTTGAACGAGTATATGTTATAAATCCTTCAAGTCTTATTTTAAGAGTTACCGTTTTATAATATATTTTATTTTTAATTAAATTCTTATGAATTCTATTATTTATTTCTTCAAGTTTAGATAATATTACGTTAAGATCATCTGTGTCCTCATAAAAAGTTCTTTCCTTACTTATAGATTTTCTATCACCATGAAATTCTTTTACTTCTCTAGTATCAAATCCATTTGAAACATTCCAAACCCATTCTCCGTTTTTCCCAAACAATTGTATCATTTTGGGGAGTGTAAGATTAATGATGTCACCAATTATTTTAATTCCTTTCTTGTTATAATATAGTTTAGACTTTTTTCCAATTCCAGGAATACGCGTAATGTCTAAATTTTTTAAAAAATCTTTTATTTGGTTTGGCTCAACGATAGTGATTCCATTCGGTTTATTGTAATCTGAAGCAATTTTAGCAATAGATTTAGTTGGAGCACACCCTACCGAGATGGTAATACCTACATTTTTTTGAACTTCGTCTTTTAATTTTATTGCTAATTCTTTAACATCATTAAAATCAGTACAAATATCTGATAAGTCTAGATACGCTTCGTCAATACTTACTTGTTGAAACTTATCTGAATAGGAATTAACAATCTCCATTACTTCTTTTGAGGCTCTCTGATATTTCTCAAAATTGGGATGAAGGTAGATACCATGAGGACATCTTTTATAAGCCTGGGATATAGGCATCGCTGAGTGGAGTCCAAATTTCCGAGCATCATAGTTACAAGTACTGACTACGCCTCTTCCCTTTCCATCTTTTGGATCTGCACCTATTATTATAGGTTTTCCGATATATTCTGGGTTATCTCGTTCCTCAACAGAAGCAAAAAAACAATCTAAGTCGCAATGTAATATAAAACGATTCATTTTTAATAACTTGCATTAATTTAGACATTGTTAGTATTTCCAAATAAAATAAAAAAAGTTGGACTATGTTGGATTATTAATTTAAAATTGATTAATCACATAAATCAACTCTAATGAAGAATTAATTATATGAAATTACATTTTTAATCAATCTTTAATTTAAATTCATATGGAAACGGATAAATTAGAACAACTTCGTAAAACAGTTGTAAGAGGAGCTCAAGAGATATATAGTAAAGGATTAGTTGAGGATGGAGAAGGCAATGTTAGTATTAGGATAAATAAAAATGAAATACTGGTTACACCCACTTCAACAAAATATAACTTATTAAGTCCTGAGCTAATTGTACATATGGATTTAGAAGGAAATATACTAGGTTCAGGTAAAATTCCATCCACGGAAGTTAAAATGCATCTAGCTGTTTATAAAGATAGACCTAAAGCTAAATGTGTTATCCACAATCATTCTTCTTATATTTCTATGCTTTCAATTCTAAGAAGAGGCATTCCAATTATAATGGAACAACAATTGATTTTCCTTGGTGGAGAAATTCGATGTACTGAAATTACTGAAGCCCACACAGAAGAAATGGGATCAAATGCATTGAAAGCGTTAGGAAGGAATAACGCAGCGATACTAGCAAATCATGGGGCTATCATTTGCGGAAAATCTGTTGATCATGCTGTTCGGTTTGCTGTAGTATTAGAAAAGTTGGCAAAAGTATATTGGGGTGCACTGCAAATTGGAGACCCATTAACTATCCCTGAGGAAAACCTTGAAGAACACGAGAAGATGTTTAACGGATTATTTGCTTGTTATCCTAAAAGGTTACGAAAAACATAGGATTAAGTGTATGATAAGATGGAGTTAGGTATTAGTTCATTAGGGAATATCATAGAAAATGCATTAAGTAACAAATTTACTAATATATCTAATATGTTTTACCATTCTACAGAAGAATGTTTTAAATTTGCGGAAGAAAATGGAATTACTGTTGTAGAAATTGTTGTTGATCCGCAAGATATGTTTTTAGGTGAGATGAAACAAGCATATCTTGAACTTTTTAAATCGTATTCAATGGTAAAGCAAGTACATGGACCATTTATAGATGTTAACCTATGCTCTCACAATAAAGGAATCTCTCAAGCCTCAATAGATGCGTATATAGAAACTTCTCAATTTTGCAGAGAATTTCAAGCCAAAATATTAACTATACATCCAGGTTTGGCTAATTTTATGTTGAAATCTCTTAGAGATTATAATAGAATCCAATTAGCTAAAGCAATTAATATTATATTAGACATGACAAAAAATCTTGATATATCGATTTGCCTTGAAAATATGCCCAAAAATACACACATAATGTTAGACCAAGATAACATTAAAGAAAATTTAAATTCTATTAATAGAAAAGAATTATTCCTCACATATGACACCAGCCACTTTTATACTAATAATGGAGATGTGAATTTACTTTGGGAAAGGTATCACAAAATTATTAAAAATGTTCATCTTGTCGAAAACTTTACAACCGAATCAGATACTCATCCACAGTTAGGTTCGGGTAAAATTGATTTTAAGCATATTTTAGAAATTATTGAAAGATATGAATATAAAGGTGCTCTTATCATTGAACTTTCGTCCGAGGAGGGTTTAGAGCAGAGTATTAATTATATCTCTAAATTTTTGTGAAATAACATTGATAATATTTTGATCACCTTAATATCTTTCTTCGATGTAATTTTAATAATTATTAATTTTAACCTTACCAAATAACTCCTAAGAGAAGGACAATTTATGAGGGAGAATTTAATACACTTATTTAAGAATCATTTTTATATTCTATATAATGAAAATTATATCCCTCCAAGTTAGTGAAGACTTACTAGATAGGTTTGAAAAAGTTCGAAAACAGAGCGGTTTTAGTTCCAAAAGCGAAGCACTAAGAGATTCAATATTAAAATTTATAAAAAGTCACGAGAAATTCGAGAATTTAGAAGGATACAGAATCATGACAATTAATCTCGTATATCCTGTTAAAGAATCTTTAGTTGATGAAATTTCTGAGCTTTATTATAAATTTCACGCCATAATAAAGGCTGTAAGCGATTGGAGAATTGCCGAGAAAAAAATCGAAACGGTTTTAGTAGTAGGAGAATTTGGATTTATTAAGGATCTTTACCAATCTATCGCAAAAATTAAGGATGTGAGTAGTTCAATCCACGAAATAATATTAGATTAATTGTTTTACCATTAATCAAATCGAAGTGAATAATCTACGAATTCAGTGGGTTTTTGAGTAAGAACGCTCGTACTTATTACATCTGGCTCTGAAATTAGATAGTCAAAAATATTTTCTTGATTAATATTCCCAGAAACTTCTATAATAACTTGATTACGTAATTTTTCTTGTTTTAATAAATGAATAGCGTCCTGAACTTTGTCTGGATTCATATTATCCAGCATAATTATATCTGCTTTGTTTTTAACGGCAATTAGGACATCATTTACATTTTCTATTTCAATTTCTATTTTTTTTGTAAAACTAACTTGAGATCTCACATCATTGAGAAGTTTCACGATGTTCCCCTTGTAAAACCTTAAATGAGTTGATTTTAAAAGTACCATATCGTCCAAATTAAAACGGTGAGTATCTCCTCCACCCAGGTTTACGGCTTTCTTTTCGAACAACCTTAAACCTGGAAGAGTTTTCCTTGTACAAGCTATTTTCACGTTTTTTCCAGAATCCTCAATTATTTTTACAAATTTTCGAGTAGTTGAAGTTATTGCACTCATGTGACTCATAAGATTTAGACCTACCCGCTCACCAAGCAATATATTTCTGGATTTTCCGTCTATTTTCGCAACGATATCACCTTTATGGATATGATCTCCATCTTTTTTGTGGCTGATAACATTTACCTTTAAGAGTTGATATAATATTTCCAACTCTTCTAAACCAGACAAATATCCATCACTTTTAGCGATGATTGTAGCTAAGGATGCAGATTCTTTGGGAATGGAGTTTGAACTAACATCGATGAAAGAGTTGTCTTCAATTAAGAACTTTTTTAGTTTTTCTTTGATTAAAATACGATTATAACTCATTTTCACTAAAGAATTTTAATAGTATTATTATTATATATTAAAGATTAATTAAAATTATGCATAACGTCGAAAAATTGTTTATTCTTAATAATGAAATTAAACTTGAAGCCGAAGTTTTTCAGATAAAAAAAGAAACACCTAGTTGTGTTGCATTAATGTGCCATCCA
>JAGXNP010000071.1 GCA_019894885.1 Promethearchaeota archaeon
ATTTTAATGTAAATGAGATGTATCCCACAACCTATGGGGACACAATTGAAAATTTGCAATCTGCTGTGAACGGTGAAACAATGGAATATACTGAGCTTTATCCTGATTTAGCTGACACTGCTGAAAAAGAGGGATATCCTGAGATTGCTAAAAGAACGAAAGCAATTGCTCGAGCAGAACAACACCATGCTGAACGATATGACAAGTTGTTGAAACTAGTCGGAGATGATATTTTCTTTAAACGGGGGAAAAAAGTAGTATGGGTATGCTTAGAATGTGGTTACGAAATTGAATTAAAGGAGATTCCGAAGGATTTTGTATGTCCAAGTTGCTCGAATCCACGAGCGTATTTCACTAAAAAATGCGAGGATTTCTAAATTAAGAATTCATTTTATAAAACTTAAACAAAATAGTTAAATACGATAGTTGTAATTATTAGAAACAACTATTATCTAAATTGAAAATAGTGAAAACAATATGAAACAAAAATCTGTTTATAAATGTGAGATTTGTGGAAAGGTTATGGAAATTCTTAACTCAGGTGTACCTGATACTATCTGTTGTGGGCAACCAATGAAGTTAATGGAAGAAAAAAGCGCAGATTGGAAAGGTGAGAAGCACGTACCAAAAATCTCAATTGAGGGTAATAAAGTCACTATAGATGTCGGTATTTCTATGGGAACTCCACACCCTATGACTGAAGAGCACTATATCATGTGGATTGAATTAATTTGCAGTGATAATTGCTACAAGAGACAGATGTTGACTCCAAGGATGGAACCTAAAGCTACTTTTGTCGTTGCTAATACAAGTGGTTTAAAAGCTCGAGAGTACTGTAACCTTCACGGACTCTGGGTTGGAACTAAATGAGATAAGTCTTAATTCTTTTTTTTATTTTTTTCTTTAATATTATAGTATTTATTGATTTAGATTATAGAGTATTAATAAGAGTTCGAGGGATTTTTACGCTATATCATATTTTGCTAGGTACGGGCTATTGTATATACATAATCTTTTTCTTCTTTTAGAGATTAAATTTACTTATAATGGGTAAAAACAAAGCAGTAATCTTAGATAGAGATGGAACTTTAATAGAGGATAAGGATTATGCTTATAAAATCGAGGATTTCAAGCTTTTACCTGGTGTAATAGAAGGCTTAAAATTGCTTCAACAAGATTATTTACTTTTTATCGTAACAAATCAATCTGGTATTGGAAGAGGATATTATTCAGAAAGTGATTTCTTTAAATTCAACAATCACTTGATAAAAGTATTGGAAGAAAATCAAATTAGAATAGAGGAAACTTTCTACTGTCCTCATATTAAAGAAGAAAATTGTGAATGTAGGAAGCCTAAAATCAAATATATTAAAGATATCGTTGATGGTTGGAACGTTGAAATCAAAAAATCGTGGATGATGGGCGATCATCCGTCAGATATTTCATTTGGCATTAAAGGAGGTTGTAAAACCGTCTATATGATTACTGGACACGGGGAGAAACATTTGCGAGATTTAGAACTTGAAGGAATAATTCCAACTTTAGTTCATACTAATTTTTTAGAAGCAGTAGTAGAAATTAGGAGATTAAATAAATGAGAAACTTAATTCAGATTATGAACTAATATTTTTTGAACTACGACTCTCTTTATATTCTTTTCTTCTTTGTTCATGCAGAATGCTTACATCTTTTTTCATCTTTTCTACAATTTCTCCAGTGAGTGGATAAAATTTAATCCAAACTATTAACCCAATCAAACTTGCGATTACTGGCAACAGTGTCATAATAATATTAACACCTAAGGAGGCTAATTGCAAACTTTGAGTTGCATCTAATCCACCAATTGCATCCACATATATTAAACCAAAAGCAGTAAACACTGCTGGTGGAACTGCTAAAGCTACACTAATCATTGGTTTGCTAAGTAATGATCCTACTCCCGCATAAAGGCCTTCCCTTCTTTCTCCCGAAATTTTCCAATAATCATAATCTATTGTATCTGCTCTCATTGGATTATGTTGAATAAAATCACCTGTTAATCCTAACATAGTAATAGAAAATCCAATCGAAACGAGAATCCAATTACCTGAAATTCCTGCAATAAAGCTAAAGATTCCTCCGATAGTTAACATACTTAGATAATATGTTATAGAGGCTTTTGTTGATTTTTTAGCCGCAATTTTCAAAACAATGGGGACGGATATAACTACACAAATTATTGGTCCAATCCAAAAAAGTAACATATTAAATCCTTCCATTGGTGTGAGAACCCAAGTTAAGTAGAAGGGCAAACTTACCATTATTATGTTCAAAAGAAATACGGATATACCATCATATATTACATATACTCTGAAAGAAGGATTTTTGAAAGCGAGCTTTATTGATTTGAATAAAGGGGTTTCATTTTTGGGAATATATTCACTATGCTCACGAACATACTTCGATAAGATTAAGTATGGAAAAATCCCAAATATAGCTATAATTACTACAAGCAATTGAAATTGAGCAATAGTTTCTGTTGAAGGATCTGCTAAGTATATAACAGGAACAATAAATCCAAATAAAATAGCAGGAATTGTTGCCGCTGTACTGTAAAGTTGGATCTTTTCTCTCTCCCTTTGATTTAGGGTCATTTGAGGGAGTAAAGCAACAACTGCACATAGAACGAGCGTAAATAAAGTATCATAAGCAATTTGGCTCACAAGATACCATATAAAAAGCCAAACTTGGATGGTAAGATTAGAGGTTTGCCCTCTCCACGCATCTGGTGGAAAAAATACCAAAGCAAAAAATAAACTAAAAAGTGGAGCCCCAAATTTAATATATGGCATATATCTTTGTACTTCTCCTCTTTTTTTATTATAATACCGGGTATTTCCAATTACATTACCAAAAATTGGATCGTTTACCACATTCCAAACCGCATAAACAATTTGTGCTATAGTTATCCAGATGTTTAACAATCCCATCCATGCAAAATAGAAGGATTGGATTACTCCCATAACACCGCCATAAAATGTGCCTGGCATTTGAGCAAAACTATAGGCTAACTTTTCTTTTATAGGTACAATGCCCGAACTTTCATCACTTAAAAATTTAGCATTCTCGATTGCGTTATTAGACATGTAATAATCCCCAATTTTGTAAAAATCTCAAAGTAACTAATAAATTAGAAAATACGAATCAATATTTCAATATTTTGTTCAGAATAAAAATAAAAAAGTAAAAAATGAATAATTTATTGTTTAAATTTTAGCGAATTTGGTTTTATTGCTTCCGCAAATTGGACAAAACCACGAATTTGGAATATCTTCAAAAGGAGTTCCAGGCGCGATTCCACTATCGGGATCGCCGTTAACAGGATCGTAAACATATCCGCAAACTAAACACTTCCATTTTCCACCTAATTCATCGCTAGTTCTATCTATTTTAACTTTGTCTTTTTCAGCTTTTTCTTCCGCTTGGATTTCAATCCGTGGAATTTCAAATAAATTAGGCATTGCGTGCTTATATTTCTTCATGATAAACCTTGAAATTACTATCCTCTGTATTTCTGAAGTACCTTCATAGATTTGATACAGTTTTGCGTCTCTAAACAATTTCTCAACAGGAAAACTTCTAATATACCCATATCCTCCAAAAACCTGGATAGCTTCAGTGGTAACATTCATTACTACATCTGAAGCAAAGGCTTTTGCCATAGAAGATGTAAGATTGCTATCTAAACCTTGATCTCCTTCCCAGGCAGCTTTATAAGTTAATAATCTCGCAGCTTCAATATCCTTATACATCTCTGCTAATTTAAATTGAATCCCTTGGTAATTTTCTATTGGTCTACCAAAGGTGTGTCTTTTTTGAGCGTAGTCAATAGCATATTCCATAGCTGACCTTGCGCACCCTACAGCAAATGCTGCGACAGCAGGTCTAGTTTTTTGAAAAGTTTGCATAGCTAAAAGAAATCCTCTACCTGGTTTTGCTAATATATTTTCTTCAGGTATTCTCACATCTTTCAACACGACAGAGCAGGTGTTAGATGCTCTTTGCCCCAATTTTGGTATGTGAGGACCTGTTCTAACTCCATCATAATCTTTAGGAACAATGAATGCTGCTATACCACGATGTTTTTTCTCTGGATCAACTGTTGCAAAAACCGTAATATAATCAGAGTATCCCGCGTTAGTTATCCAATATTTAGTACCATTTAACACAAAATCTTTTCCATCTTTTTCAGCATGGCATTGCATTCCAGCTACATCGCTACCCATTCCGGGTTCTGAAGTAGCGAAAGCGATCAATTTGAAATTTTGGGTTATATCTTTTAGAACTCTATTCTTTTGTTCCTCATTCCCTCCAATAACTATAGGTCCTGAACCTAAATCGTTGTCGAATACTGAAGTGGCTATCCCTGGACAAGCTGCTGCGATTTCTTCTACAACAATTACGGATTCCATTAAACCAAACCCCTGCCCGCCATATTCTTTGGGAATTGCCATATTTGTCAATCCTGCTTTCCAAGCTTTTTCAATGACTTCCATAGGCATAATTTCATGTTCATCATAACTAAATGAAACAGGTAGAACTTCCTTTACTGCAAACTCTCTAGCTTTCTTTTGTAAAGCTAATTGTGTTTCTGTTAAGTTAAAATCCATTTTTTTTACCTCAAAATTTATTTCATTTTGTCTATTAATTTATCAACAATTTCTTTAAAATCTAAATCCTCTGGTTTCGGAACAAATTTAATCTTAATCATCTCGTCCATAACATCTATTCCAGCAGCCTTCATTTGTTCAACTATTTCTTGTGTAGCTTGGCCTGACCACCCATAAGAACCAAAAGCTAATCCAACTTTATTCATAGGTTTCAAGCCTTTTTGATAACATAAGTATTCAGCAACAGATGGGTAGAGACCATTGTTTAGAGTAGGGCTTCCAATCAATATTGCCTTTGCCTTCATTGCCTCAGTAATAACGTCAGAATAATCTGCTTGAGTCAATCTGAATCTTTTAACTTGAATACCTCTATGACGAATTTCTTTCGTTAAAGCTTTAGCTATTTTTGCTGTACTCTCCCACATTGTATCGTAAACGATTAAAACGCTATTTCCTTCGATTTCTCCGGTTGACCACTTCCTATACTTCTCTAATATCTTTGGGATATTTTTTCTCCAACAAACGCCATGAGCAGTACATACAACATCAATGGGCAATGCTCCAACTACAGGAAGCGTTTTTGCTATAAGTTCCGATAAATGAAGTAAAATATTCGCATAGTATTTTTCCGCTTCTTCCATAATCTCACACATGTCATTTTCATCATCCCAACGCATAGTGGTTGCAATATGTTGCCCGAAAGCATCGCTAGAAAACAGGACATTTTTCCCATTATCGTCAGTCATAAAAGCTACCATAGAATCTGGCCAATGTATCATGGGTATTGGTACGAATGTAAATTTTTTACCATTTCCGATATCCAAAGTGTCTCCATTCTTAACAGCTCGAATTCTATCGAACACCTCTGCGTCAACTTCTTGATGGAAATGGCTCTTTAGAATGTCAACTCCTCTAAAAGAAGCAATTATTTCTGCGTTAGGTAGGTGTTTTAAAATTAACGGGAACGACCCAGAATGGTCCATCTCAATATGATCCATGATTAAATAATCAATTTCTGCTGGATCACATATGTGTTTTATTTTATCTAAAAAATGTTCGAAATATGGACGTTTAACCGTGTCTATTAATACGGTTTTATCTCCGGATTTAACTAAATATGCGTTGTAGGAAGAACCTCTATGAGTGGAGTATCCGTGGAAATTTCTTACTTCAAAATCTACATATCCGACGTACCAGACATCTTTCAATAATTCCAAATGAGTCATATTTTTTTAATACCAATTTTAGGTTTAATTATTGCTAGTCTTCTTTTTATATCTAATAAATCTGATTTTTTTATCTTATAAATTTTTAATAACTAATCGAGTCTACAATTAGTCAATTCTTAAAATCTCATGTAAAAAGGAAGAAAAAAATAAAATTAAAATTAATTAAGGTAATATTTAGATTTGTGTGAAGAAACTCTTATCAACTCCGCAGACTGGGCATACCCAATCATCAGGAAGATCTTCAAACTTAGTACCTTCTTTCTCTTCGTCGTAAACATAACCGCAAGCGCCACATTCCCATTTAGCCACAATAAACTACCTTTCTTTTAATTTAATAAATTTGTATTTATGGATTTGTTAATTGAATGTATATTAAAAATATTAATTTAATATTTTATAAATTAATCTAATTAAGCTTTAGCCTTTATACTTGAAATATGAAGATTGTAAATGTTAAAGCATCTTAAAAATAGATGAAAAAATTAATAATTCTTGAATTTATATGTATTGAGTTTAAGTAGGACGAAATATTACTTTTCCAGGAGATTTTTTATTCTTTTTTCCTCTTTCGACTACGATAACACCATTGACAATGACATATGGAATACCTTCAGGAAGCTGATAAGGTTGTTCAAAAGTTGCTTTATCAATAACCAATTCAGGATCAAAGATAACTAAATCTGCCCAGTTCCCTTCTTTAACAAGTCCTCTGTCTTGCAGTCCAAGCCGTTGAGCAGGAAATGAAGACATTTTGCGAATCGCTTGCTCTAAAGTCAAAAGTTTCTCTTCTCTGACATATTTACCTAAAATTCGAGGATAAGTTCCAAAAAAACGAGGATGAAATGCTCCTGAACTGAAAGCGGCGGGGATTCCGGCACCATCCGTTCCAATCATTTGATAACGGCTCAACAAAATTCTACGAATATCTTCTTCGCCCATACTTCTGATCGTTATTTGTACCGATAATTCATTATCAATTAACAGCTGAAAGTATGAGTCCCAATCACTATTATAACCTTTAATCTGTGTAATTTCTGAAATATTTTTTCCAATTATATCTTTCCAATAATCGTTAACTACTGATGCGACAAACATATTCTCCATACCTTCGTCACGAATCCAATTTTCCCAACCTTTAATTCCTTTTTCAACATCCTTTTTAATTCGATCTTGTATTTCAGGCTTTTTTATAGATTCTAAAATGTTATTATTATTTCCTTTTCGTGCCCAAGGTGGTAACGCAGACATCAAATCGGTCATTCCGCGATTATAGGGATATTGATCGCAAGTTATACTAATTCCTCTATCGTTAGCTTTAGAGATAAGTTGAATTGTTTCCTTACTTTTTCCCCAATATTTCTCGCCAGCGATTTTATGATGTGCAATTTGTCCTCCAATGCAACCAGATTTTTCAACAATTTCAATTATTTCCTTTATAGATTCTGTAACATTTTCCCCTTCACCACGAATGTGCGAAAAGTACAATCCTTTGTATTCAGCCACTACTTTAACTAACTCTATGATTTCATTTGTAGAAACAAATAGTTGAGGGGCATAAATTAATCCAGTACTCATACCAAAAGCTCCCGCATCCATCGCTTCTCTTATGTATTCTTTCATTGTATCCATTTCTTCAGGTGTGGCGGGTCGATCTTCGCCTCCTTGACCCCCTATTCTCCGAACATTTCCATATCCTATGAAAAAAACTAAATTTGCTGAATTTCTCTTTTTCTCGTTGAATTCTAAGTATTCCTTAAATGTATGATATGGATATTCTAACAGAGTAAGAGCCGGGTCAATTCTTCCTACTACTTTTTTAAATTCTTCCTCTTTTCCTTCTGGGATAGGCGCCATTCCATCTCCACACATACCTACTACGGTGGTAGTTACTCCTTGGCATAAGGTAGACTCTTGACTCCTGCTAACTGGTAAGATATAATCAGTATGAGAATGTATGTCAATAAAACCAGGACAAACAATCATTCCTTTTGCATTGATTACCTTTTTAGTGTCATTTTTTATTTCTGGGCTTATTTTAGCGATTTTTCCGTCCTTAATTCCAATTTCTCCCGAATACCAGGGATTTCCTGCTCCATCAATTATTCTTCCATTCTTGATAATTATATCATAATCCATAGTTAACAAATCTAAAAGTGTTATGGAAAGAATAATTAAGAATAAAACAATAAAATTGCTTTTTTTTTTGAAAAATAATCCGATCCAAATTAAAAATGATTCTTAAAGAAAATAGTAGTTTTTCTCAATTCTTAGCACTAATATTTAAGCTTATTTTGGAGATTGTTTCTTTACAAAGAATTTTTTAGAAGTACGACACTTTGGGCATTTGTAGTCTTCACCAACATTTTCAAACGGAATTTCCTGTTCTTCGTCAATATATATATAATTACATCTTTTACATCGGTGTATTGTCATGAACCTCACACTATTGATTAAATTTTTTTAAAACCTTCCTTCAACTGCTTACATTTTGGGCATTTCCAATCATTGGGTAAGGCCTTGAAAAGAATTTCCATTTTTGATTCATCATATTCAGCACCACAATTAGAGCATTTATAGAGATATAACTCTAGAATTTCCATAAGTTCTTCCCGTGTAACATCTTGTTCCATCTTTTTGTAAACAAAGGACATAGCTTTGTTGTCTCCAAAAAGAATGGCTCCTTTAAGAGTATTGTCTTTTAAAACTAACTTCTGGTAGCAGCAATCTTTTTTATCTGCTTTTTTTAGAATCTCCCAACTCCCACCCTCGTCTCTTGAAGGATCAAAAATTCCAATTGAAGTTAATTCTAAACCTACAATTTTTAAAGTATTTTTTGGTGTAGTTCCCTTGTATTCTATCTTTCTTAAGCCTAACGCAGATGCAGCAACTATTTTTGACTGTTCCATACAAGCAGGGATGATACCCCATGTTTGATTTTTATATTCAATGCAATCTCCTACTGCAAAGATATCTTTTTTACTTGTTTCCAAAAATTCATTTACACTAATACCTCGATTTGCTTCTAATCCGGAGTTTTGAGCAAGATCGATAGTAGCTCTAATTCCTGCTTGGATTAAAATAATATCTGCTTCAAATTTTTGCCCATCTTTTAATTTAATTCCAGTGACAAAGCCATTGCCTATGATTTCATCAGTTACTGCGTTTAAAACCACTTTTATACCTTTATTTTCAATTTCTTCTTTAAGCATAAAGCTACATTCGTCGTCTAACTGCCTTGGTAATAATCGTGGAAAAAACTCAACAACTGTAGTGTCTAAGTTGTTGTTCTTAATTTGGTTAGCTAATTCTAATCCTAGGAGCCCTCCTCCGATAATAATAGCTTTTTTAGCATTGGAATTTTGAAGATATTCTTTGATTTCTAAAGTATCATCGATTGTTCTTAAGGTAAATACTCCTTTTCCTACCAGTTCTCTTGCGTTTTTTATAGGAGGTATATTTGGGACACTACCTAAAGCTAATATTAATTTATCATAAGAAACAGGGTTATTCTGGCCTTCAATAAAGAGAAATTTTTGGTCAGCTTCAATCTTGGTAACCTTAGTGTTTAGGTTTAGCTTTATCTTTTTATCTTTATACCAATCATCTTTAAAAACGATTAAATCGTTAACTTGAATTTTATTAGAAATCAATTCGGGCAATTTAACTCTGGTATAATAAGGATAGCTTTCTTGAGTAAAAATTTCAATATCAACATTTTCATTTAAAAAGCGTATATTTTGAGCGGTAAAGGTTCCAGCTACATTATTGCCAACAATTATTATTTTTTCCATATTTTTTATACTTTTATTATTTTATTTTAAAGTTTTGATTATACAATGAAAAATAGAACAATTCAAGCCGAAAAGAACATGTTCGAAATTAAAAATATATAACTATCTCCACTTGATCTAATTATGACTGAAATAGAACATCAAAATAACGTAATAAGGAAAATTATTGAAATCGACGAAGAACTCTGCACTGGTTGTGGTAACTGTGTGGTAGATTGCGCAGAGGGAGCATTAAAAATAATCGATGGAAAAGCTAAAGTTATAAACGATGTATTCTGTGATGGATTGGGTGCGTGTATATCAGGTTGTCCTGAAAATGCGCTACAAATCATTGAAAGAGAAGCCGCAGAATTTGACGAGGTAGCTGTTGAAGAATATCTAGAAACTATGAAAAATAAAGTAGAATTAGAACAGGTTAAACAAATAGTAGCAGATCAATCTCATCAATGTGGTTGTCCTTCTTCTCAGACAATGGTTTTTAATGAGCCTAAGGTTCAAAATGAAATGACAGGAAAAATTTCTTCAACTCTACGACAATGGCCAGTTCAGATGCATCTAATCAACCCGAACGCCCCCTATTATCAGGGTGCTGATGTTTTAATTGCTGCTGACTGTGTTGGTTATTCTTACGGAGATTTTCACAGAGATTTCATGAGTTCCAAGTCTATTGCTATAGCGTGTCCGAAACTTGACCAAGGGAAAGAGGATTACATTGAAAAAATCAAATCATTAATAGATGGAGCTAAGATTAATACGCTTACTGTTGCGATCATGGAGGTACCATGTTGTTCTGGATTATTAGCTCTAGCACAAGAAGGCGCAAAGAGGGCAAGCAGAAAAGTTCCGATAAAGTACGTAGTTATTGACATAAAAGGCGATATTGTAAAAGAAGAATGGCTTTAATTTTTTTTACTTATTTTTATTTTACGAGCGTATTTTAACCCATTTTGGAATGTAATAATATTAATTTCGAAGTTTTTCACACTCCTTATCGTCTAATTGAAAAGTTTTAACTTTAATTTAAAACTTATAATAATACTATGAAAATAATTATAATTCTTGCAATGCATGGAATGCCTCCTAATGATTTTCCTAAAAAAGAAACTCTCGATTATTTTATGCTTCATTCACGTATAGAAAATATGCCAGGATCACCACCTCCAATATTGCAGCAACAATACAAAGAATTGGACATAAAAATGCGGAGTTGGCCACGAACTCAAGAAAATGACTCATACTATTATGCATCAAATGAGCTGGCTGAAGCAACATCCAATCAGACTGGTTATAAAGTGATAGTTGGTTTTAATGAATTTTGTTCTCCTTCTTTAGATGAGGCTTTCGATGCAGCCAGCAAGTATGGTTCTGAAAAAATAATTGTAATTACTCCTATGATGACTCGTGGTGGCGAACACTCTGAAAAAGATATACCGGAAGCTATTGAAAGAGCTAAAATAAAATCCCCTAGCACTCAATTCTCCTATGTATGGCCATTTAATATTTCCAAAGTAGCGGCTTTTTTAACTGAACAAATTCAAGAGTGTTATTAATTTTAAAGATTAGAAGGAAGGCAAACCAGTAGACTGTGTTCAATTTTATAGGTAATTACATTTCGAACATGACTTTTTTTTTTATTATTTTTCTTAGAGTAACAGATAAAGAAGATTTTGATTTTCCTAATATGTTAGCTAATTCCTCTAAAGAAATTTTTCTTGGAATTTCAAAAAAGCCTAAAGATATTGCTCGATTCAATATAGTAGATTCATCTAATGTTAGCTTATTTTTGTCGTCGTCAATACTATAGGGAGAATTTCCAATTCTGAGAAGTGAATAATCGATACCTTTCTGATCAAATAGCGTTAAAAGTTTATCTATACTCTCCCTACTTGAAACTAACCTCCAAAACGCATATCCATCTCTAACTCGCACTGGAAAATTAACTAAAACACCGCAGTTAATTATCGCATACAAAAGAAAGGGATCCTTAGTTTTGACATTGAATTTAACTCGATTTTCATCCTTTTCTAGAATACTGATATCAATTACAGATTTATGATTTTTAACTTCCTCTATTATTGAATCGATTTTGTAGTGAAAAATTTCAATTATAGAATTACCTATTGACTTTTCAAAATCGTAAGGAAGAAAATGCTCAATTTCCATTCGGATATCTCGAAATTTTTTGAAAATCTCAGAAATCCATAACTCTGCTGGGAATTTAATTTTAATCCTAGCTAAACTCGATTTGGTTGATTCCATCGTTATTTGAAGTAATGAAGAATTTAAAACATTTTTTAGATTAAAAATGTATAGTAATAATTAAAGATAGAATTATGTAATATTATTATTATGGTGGAAAACAAGAATTTACTATTAGGCATTTGTGGAAGCCCCAGAAAACAAGGAACTGATTTTGCTGTACAATACGCTTTAGATTACGCAGCCGAGAAATTTAGCTTTGAAATTGAATACTGGACGGTAAAAGGCAAAAATATAAAGTTTTGTACTCACTGCGACTATTGTATCAGAGAGAAAAAAGGATGCGTTAACGACGATGATATTTCAGAACTTTACCCTAAATTAGAAGAATCGAAATTTTTACTTTTAGGAACACCGGTTTTTCAAGGAAATATGTCAGGGCAGCTTAAAACAGTACTGGATCGCTGTCGTGGATTAGTTGCTAAAAATCCTAATGTGTTTAAAGATAAATATGGAATAGCTCTTGCGGTAGGAGGAGATAGAAATGGTGGTCAAGAAATTGCAATAAGAAGTATTTTAGATTTCTACCAACAAAATCACATTATTCCCGTCTCAGGTGGAGCGTTTGGGGCGAATTTAGGTGCTTCCTTATGGAGTGGGGATAAAGGTAAGGAAGGGGTTCAAAACGATGAAGAAGGGTTAAGAACGATTAGAAAAGTTATAAAAAGACTTGCAGAATTTAAAAAATAAATAATAAAATAAAATATTCACTAAATAAATTTTATTTAACGCCAAATAATTTCTGAGCTGCTTTTTCTCTGAGTCCTGAGATGCCCCAAAGCTCTTTAAACCAATATTTTCCGTCCATTATTACAACTGGCGTATTTACAACACATCCGTCTGCGTCACAGAAATTTTTTAGAAAGTTATCGTCGTGCAATAGCTTATGAACTAATTCTTCATCTTCAATGTCTTTCTCTATATAATTGACTTCTCGTTCATCAAGCCACTCTTTAAGTTCATGACAACGGTGGCAGTCAGTTTTTGTGATAATGATAGGTACTTGCATTTTGCTCATAGTAATTAAAAAATAGCAATACTCAATAAAAAGGTTTAGCTTCTAATTGATAAAACGAAGAAGTCATTATATAATAACAAAACGTAATTTTCTGAAGTTTTTTTATAAATAATCCAGTATTTTTCAAATTTAAAAAGTATAAAAAATCAATTTAATATATTCGATGTGATAAAATGTTAAGACTGAAAAAATCAAATGTAATAAAAAGAGTTAAGAGCGCGCATTTTATTGGAAGGCAGTTGTCCCGGCTTAAGTTGGGCCAATCCTATTATGCAATTGCAGTATCTACCGTTAGCGCTATATCGTTAATATCTTTAGCTTTTGAGATAAGCTTTTGGATGTTAATACTTATATTTCCGGTACTATTGCTTGGAGCATTTGTAATTGGTTATTTCATGGATATTTATAATATAAACACTATGGATAGTTTAAAATCAAATGAAATAGGGAATCGGTATCTTACTACCAGTGATTTAAAGAGCCAAGAATTTCAGCTTTTGCAAACTGAAATCGTACTTGAAGCACTAAAAGCAATCCAAGAAGAACGGCAATTGGATCCTAAGGATTTATTAAAGAAATACGATCTTTACTTCAGAAAGTGGAAATCTCCCTACAATTAGAATTTTAATTAGATTTCCGATTACTTATAGGTCTTTTATAGCATTTAACTTTAGTGAAATAAATTTATATTACTTGTGTTAATAACCAGCGTAATGCGTTGATAATTTTATCATCTTCATTAAGGATATTTATCGCGAAATAGCGGACGTGTAATCCGCATTTATTTATTTCTTCCATGTCAAAATTCTTAAAAATCATATCTGAAGTGATTTCCTCTTTTTTCTGAAATTTATTGCCAATAATTAGAATCGGCATATGTTCTCCTTGATCTAAGCACCGTTCTAAGATTAGTTGGAACATCTCGATCGTCTCTTTCATAGAATCTTTATTTGATGCGTTAAAGATTAAAATAAAGCCTTGAGCATTATCGATACATTCTTCATAGATCTTAATTTTTTCATTATTT
>JAGXNP010000072.1 GCA_019894885.1 Promethearchaeota archaeon
GACTCGGAGATGTGTATAAGAGACAGGATAATGTTTCAATTCTTTTTAATTATACGACACAATATCAATCCAATCCAGAAGTATTAGATGACCCAGATACATTATATTTACAATTCCGAGACGAATCTTTTAACCCAATAGGCACCCCAATAAATTTACTGAATTTCAATATTTCCTTAATTGGTGAATATAGCTATACTTTCAATTCCTCTCAATTTTCTTTCATTGGCGGACAATCATATTACATGAACATTTATGCAGGAAAAACCGATTATAACCCTGCATTTCCATTGACCATTCCATTTAAAGTATTAGCAGTTACGACAGATTTAACTATATGTAATTCATCAGGTAATGAATTCCCTTCATATACTATTTCAGAATATTGGAATACGACGTTAGGAATTACGCTTTATTACACCGAATCGGTTTCAAGTGCTCCTATTACTGACGCATATATTACTTTTAGCTGGTTCTATGGGTCTGGTCAAGTATTGCCAGACGTAACTAAAGGTGCCGGATATTACTCGTTTTACTTTGATACAGGAAACACTTCAGAAGTTGGTGCTTATACTATCACTTTCTTAGCGACAAAACAAAATTATTCAAATGGAGTTCCAATGTCGAACTTTATAATGAATATTATTAATAGACCTACTATGCTAGATACGAGTGCGACTGTATTGTATGTCAGCCAAAAGATATACGTACAAGAAGCGTATAACTTCACTTTTGAATATATAGACTTTTTGACTTCAAATCTTATAGAAAATGCTGACGAAATGAGTTTTGTTTTACAAAAACTCGACGCTGAAGGACTCCCAATTCCTGGAATATCAATTTCAGGAACTTTAATTGAGACTATTAACCATAGATATGTTCTGGATCTTAATACAGAAACGCTTGCTTACGGAGAATATTCAATTGTTGTTACGCTTAAAAAAGATAATTACGAATTCAGAGTATCCATAGTTTCTTTGACGATAAACAAAAGAGTATTTACAGAAGTATTATCAATATCTACTTTAACGGAGATTGATTCGGGCGGAGCTTTACAGTTTCAGGTTACTCTTACTGACCCTAATAACAACTCTGTTCCGGTTATCGGTGCTACTCTTTACTTTACCATACAAGGTACGAGACATGACCTCACAGATAATGGAGATGGTACTTATTCGCTAAATATTGCTTCTATAGCAGAGCCGTTCTTTTTACCTGAGCCTTATCGTGGAATTTTGACGATCGAGAAAGCTAATTTTACGACCATTGAAATTTCAATTACGGTAAATGTAAAAATGACTGAGATTTTCCCGGGATTTCCAATGTTTTACTTTCTGATGATTTTAGGTGCTATTGTTGCTGTTGCTGGAAGTCTGGTTGCTTATAGAACGATTCAACAAGCGAGAATTCCTACTTTTGTTAAAAAAGCAAGACAAATGAGCAAGAATATAAAAGGAAAGAAATCTATTTCGGACTCGCTTTTATATCCATCGAAAGATGAGTTCATTGTAAAGAAACTTGGAGACCGATGGGAAATGCTTGGTTTATCTTTGGACGAAATTTTAGGACTTGATGCAATAAAAAAGAAGAAATTACCAGAAACAACTGATTTAAAAGGAGGTAACGTGTAAAAATGCCAGTCGGATTAGTAGTAATGAGGTGGGACGAGAGAGTTGGTACGGAAACCTTAGCAAAATATCCCGAAGAGATCGTAATCACAGATAAAACGCTCATGCAAGTATACAGTACACACGAGTATAGTGGAGAATCTGGGATGATAAGTCTAATGGTAGGGTCGTTAAACATTGCATCCTACTACACAGGACCCGAGAAAGGTTATTATATCCTCATGCTTTTAAACCTTGATGACGACCCTGATGCGTACGAAGGTGGATTAGCTGACACTTCTAGAATAATCTTACAAAATCTTGAGGATGACGCCTATCTAAGTATGATTCCATCGCTATTTAGAAGATTGTCTGTGTATCCTACGTTGAATAGCGAACAACAATTAGCAATGACATACCAAGACGAAATAAAAAGGATGATAATCAATCGCTTACGAGAAGAGGGCACAGTTTCGAAATCTGAACTAATGGTATGGTTAAAAGACAGATACAAACAAGGTTTCGTCGATTTAGAAAGCGTCCTGATAGAATTGATTAAAAGGGAATTAATAAAAGAAACGTCAGTTAAAGGAATGCCATCAGAATTAATTTTTCTAACGAACGATGTTTTAATGTTACGAGTTCCCCCAGTTCAACTGCTCAAGGATCCTGCTGATAGAGGGTTACCTTCGCAATTAGCGTCGGATTATAGGACTGAAACTAAAAAATTCTTTCAAAACTATAGACCGTCAGATCAGGATAACCTCAGAGTGATTGAAATCATTATCAATCCTCAAGTCTACGAAACACTGCGTTTATTGCGAACTGCCATCGTCACCAAAAACGATCTTGAAAAGCTGAAAAAGAAGGGTGTCGACGATATAGACGATGTGTTGAAAATGTTATGGGAGTGTCAGATGATTCAAGTGTTCCAGGACGATAAAAACAACGAGTACTACGCATTACTATCAGATTTTTACATCGATAAGGTATTTCCTAAGTATTTACTTAATATTATCAAAGCTGAATACGAGAAGAAATCTAAAGCCGATCAAGTATTAATAGAATACTTAACCGTGCTTGAGAATTCTTATTTAAGTTTAAAAGCTGCTGTTAAGGCTGAAGAATAACCTTTTTTTTATTTTTATTTTTTCTAATTTTTCTTTTATTTTTTTTATCTTATAACCAACAATAATTAAATTTTTCAATATCATAACGTTATTTTTCTTCGATGTAATATGGCACCAGAAGAAGAATATTACGAAAGTTGTAAACAATACTTAGATGTTCCAGAAGCGATTGGATTAGATGGTATCGATTTAGAGTCTTATATAATAGCTTCTTACATTATTAAGCGTGCAAAAGGGAACAATGTGAATTATTTGGCACGTTTTGCAGCTATTGAGCAATCAACCGGAACATGGGTGAGGGTTCCTGCGGAAACAGAACAAGTAAGGAAGGAACATGTGGCAAGAGTTCTAGGAGTTTATGAAATACCCCATTATGAGTACGTGATCCCTAAAGATGTAAAAGATAGGTTATATTTCGTCCAAATAGGTTTCCCTATTTCAAACATAAAGGGAGATGGGATTCCAATGCTCCTTACATCAGTTATAGGAAATATTAGCATCACTCACGGTCTAAAATTGGTGGATCTTACATTTCCTAAAGCTTATTTACAGGATTTTAAAGGCCCTAAATTTGGAATCGATGGTTTACGTAAGCTTTTAAAAATTCCTGAGCGCCCCTTACTAAATAACATGGTAAAACCATGCACAGGGCACACTTGTGATGTCGCAGCGGATTTAGTTTACAAAGCTGCTGTTGGAGGATGTGATGTCGTTAAAGACGATGAACTTATCGGGAATCCAGCTTTCAATACACTCGAAGATAGGATAACTTCTGTTATGGAAGCAGTCGACAGAGCAGACTCTGAAAAAGGAGAAAAAACGCTTTATACCATAAATATTACAAGCAAGTTTCCAGAGATGTTCGAAAATGCCGATAAAATGATTGAATTAGGGGCAAACGCCTTAATGATCAACTATCTCACAGCGGGATTTGAAGCTTTAAGAGCTGTTGCCGAGGATCCTTCTATTAAGGTTCCGATTTTGGGTCACATGGATTTTTCTGGAGCATATTTTGGAGGTCATTGGACAGGACTAACTAGTATGATAACTCTCGGAAAGTTCCCAAGGATGTGTGGAGCAGACTCAGTTGTAATTCCCGCACCATATGGGAAGGCAGAAATATTGGATGAGCGTTACGAACAAAACTTAAAAGTACTAAGATACCCATTCCAACACATAAAACCTACGCTACCTATGCCTAGCGGAGGTATTACGCAAGGTATGGTTGAAAAAACTATGAAGGAAGCCGGAAAGGATATTCTTATAGGGAGTGGTGGAGGAATTCATAGTCATCCAGATGGACCAACCGCAGGCGCGAAAGCTTTTAGACAGGCGATTCATGCTGTAATGAATGGTATCGAAGTTAGAGAGTATGCTAAAGATCATGAAGAATTAGGTAAAGCTCTTGGAGTATGGGGTACAGGAAAAACTGCTCTAATTGAATAAATTTTTATTTTTTTTTTTATCTCAAAGCGATTTATTGGATATATCTTTTCAACAGAACTCTACAATATGGGTTAAAATCTTCATTTTTAACATTTTTAGTTATATCATTCCCACAAAGATCTATAAACTGTAGATTTGAGAGCTGATTAATATACTCCAGATTTCTTAGGTCACTAATTTGATTATTAGGTAAAACTAAATGTGTTAGATTCTTTAGTTCAGTTATTCCCTCTAAATCTCCAATTTGATTATTTGATAGGTCTAATGTTTTTAAATGCTTTAAATTGCTTAATCCTGTTATTTGAGAAAGGTTGCGAAGGTTATTTTTCCAACCCCATGGTGTTCCTTTTACTTCAAATTCAAGATAATCAGATAGGTCTAATTTCTCAATCAATAATGTTTTTTCATCTAATTCGAAATAAACATTAGGGATTTCTTCAATTATGTCTTTAATAGTTAAAAAATCGATGAGAATTGCTGCAAGTTGTTTGTGAGATAATTTATCAATTGGTTTTCTCTTGAAATAAGATTTTAGCACTTTACGATATTTTTTATTCCCATAACCTTTGTCAACATTAAGATATTTTATAGCTCTAATTTTTTTTATTTGTTCTTTTAAAATAGACTTTGCCTCGCTTGTGTGTATCTTAACTAGTGAATTTACTACGGTTATTAAGGAATAATAGGAAGTTTCGTGTTGGATAACCCATTGAAATACAGGAAGACTGATTTCAAGAAAATTAGTGCTTATATACTTTGCCGCGGCATTTCTTATAACTTCACTTGAGTCTGAAAGAAGCAAGTTTTCAAAAAACTCAAACAAAGTTTTTGTTTTTATTTTTAAGGTATTAAGAATGGTAATGGCTTCCATTCTAGATTTTTCTTCATCGTAATTCTCAATTATAGAGGTTAACAGTTTTATTGTTGTAGATTTATCTATGCGGTCGTTGTTATAATCTTCTATTATGGTATGAGGTTTTAAGACCATGATAAGTTTAATTCGAAATAATTAACTTTACATTTAGATGCATTAAAAATTCTAAATTCAAAAATAAAATAGTTAAGTAAATTTACGTCCTATTACATTTTTCATTAATTCTTTGATTTGAGATTTTAATCTATTAAAAGGTCTCAAATTACCTGAAAATTGTTTATTTATACCGTTTTTCATTATTGGCTCTAATTGAGCTTCTATTTTTTTAATTTTCTGCATATTTCCTTCGCTCAAGCATGAAAGGAAATAATCGTTTTCGTATTTTTTAAATGTTAAAAATCGATAATTCTGAAAACCTAATTTTACTGCTATCCATCGAGGGTAAGCACCGGTGTTTCCTAGCGTGTTTGCTGCTATTGCTTCTATTTTTGCAGTTAGCAATGATTCTTTCATTTCATTTTCTTCCTCTGGATCTTCAAATTCACCGGGAACTTGTACATTCAATATATTTTTATCGTCAAGCAAGAGTGAAATGACACCAATCGACATCGATGATAATCCAACATAATCTAATCTAAGCCAATCCTCCACATATGGGATTTCTTGATCTGAGAATACCTCTTGTAATTGCAAATATTCTTTTAAAATAAAGATCAATTTACCTTTAAACTTATTTTCGATATCATACTTCTCAAATTTACTTAAGCTATTAACATCTTTATCTCTTATTAAATCTGAAAAATGTTTAGCCATTTGTTCAAGAACCCATTTTCCTTTTTTATCGGGGAATTTACCAAAGATGACGTAAATAACCTTGTTCTTCTCAAAGAACTGGCATTTTTGTTCTTCGTCATTTTCAGATTTAAGGAGCATTTTATCGAGATCTCCACCTAGTATACTAGTAGCTATATAATCTAGATTATTTGTTAATTCCAAAAAATAGAGCCATTTCTTATTGCTGGCAAACAATTGAGTTCTATCTATGGATGTTATTCCACAAAACTTAAGATATTCATTATCTCCCTCTAAATTAATAACATCTTCGTCCAATGAAATATCCTTTTTTTTTTCTTTTTTTCTCACACCCGGTAATTTTTTTGCTGCCGTTTCCTTTTTAGGTACAAATTCTTGCGGAATAGTCTTTTTAAATTCCTCATCCGATGATTCATTATATTTGAAGATATTAGCTAAGAATTTTCCACATCTAGGGCAAAGTTGGTCTTTTGGAAAGGGCTTTACAAGTTTATAATTGCAATATTCACAGGTGATACTATCGTCCCTTGGATTAAAAAAACGATTTGAAATTCCAAACCAACTCGAGAAGAATTTTAATTTCTTATGGATAATTAAATCTAATAAATAATTATTGCTTGAAATAAATAAAAGATTTTGTGAATATACAATGAAATCATAAATATTTTTCAGCAATAGAAGCAAAAGCTTTTAGAAATTTAGAATTTTCTTCTTCTGTTCCAATAGTGATTCTAATATAATTGTAAAGACCGGGTTTACTGAAATATTTTACTAAAAATTTGATATCTTTTAAATCCCATAAGAATTTTAGGGTTTTTGATTTGTCATCAAATTTGACAAATATAAAATTCGCATCTGACGGTAGCACGCTAATTCCAGCATAACTGTTCAAGTTTTCTGATAACCTTTTTCTCTCTGCTAATATTTTTTTATTCTGTTCGTAAACTTTATTCTTGTGTTTAATACAGGAAAGTGCTGCTATTTGCGCAATTTGGTTAGTGTTAAATGGTAGTTTAACTTTATTCATCTCTTTAATTATTTCAGCATCAGCTAAAGCGTAACCAATTCTCAGCGAAGCAAGAGAAAAAGTTTTTGAGAAACTCCGGCAAACAATTAAGTTTTTAACATCTTTCAATAATGATAGACATGTATAATCAGAAAAATCGGCATATGCTTCATCTACTACAACAATTCCAGGAAAATTATAACATATTTTCAGGATCGTATCGTTATCATATGATTTCCCATTAGGATCGTTTGGAGAATTAATAAACAATAGTTTTCCTTTTTGGTCATAGGTGCTTTCAGGTATGCTGAAATCTTCGTTTAATTTTACCTCATTTATTTTAGCGTTATAAAGATTAGCTAAAACATTATATAAACTAAAAGTAGGATAAAATATGACAACCTCATCTCCAGGATTCACAAACACTTTGAAAATTACGTCTAAAACATCGTCTGAACCATTCCCTACGAAAACTGTGTTTCTATTAGTTAATGTGTCTTTATCTCTTAATAGTTGATTGAGAATCGCCTTACGAACCTCAAGTGCACTTGAATCGGGGTATTTTCTTAGGATATTTTTGTCTTTTAGTGCTGATTTTATATCCAATAGTATTTCTTCTATTGGTGGATATGCATTTTCATTAACATTTAATTTTACCCAATCTTCTCCTTCGGGTTGTTCACCCGATTCAAAAGCTTTGTACTTGGTTAAGTTTTCTCTAAATAATTTTTCTAATTCCATACTAAATCCCGAATTTTTAAGTATAGATTAAATGCCAGATAAATCTTAATTTTTTAATATTTTAAGTAACATATCGCTTACATTTATTTTTTGTCTTTATCCTAAGTTTTTTCAAGCGTTAAAAAAAAGACAAAAAACTCAATTTTTAAATGTATGAAACCTATTAATTTTATAATATTATTTAAAGAAGTTTGATTAAAGATGGATTTCGCTATAATGTTCAAAGTCTTGGAAGGGGGAGTAAGCGAACCAATTAAGTGGTCAAAAAACCATTTAACACCAGAAAGCAACATTATCATTTTAGATGAAGGATCTTCTTCAGTCTTTTTGTGGTATGGAGCTAAACAAGGTTTAGTTTCTAGACGAACTGCCCTTCGACAAGCAGAATCACTTAAAGGGCACGGATTTTCTGTTGGAAAAAGTATTGTGGGGAGAGATATAAAGGATTTAAAAGAAATTGATGAAAGAAAGATCGGTAGAGTTCCAGAAAACGATGAATTAAATGATGAATTACAAACTCTCCTTAATAGAGGATTCAAATACTTGGATGACTATACTGTTACTTTTGACTTAGAAGGAAGTTTGCCTTCAGCAGTTAAACCAGCATCTAAACCTGTTTTGACGGAAGCACCAATATCAGAGCCGGTAACTATACCAGTACATAAACCAGAACCTGTCGTGATTAAAGCCCAACCAGCATCAATAAAAGAAGAAATAAAACGCGTTTCGGAATATGACACTGAGCCTGATCTTCCTAAAGAGATTACCCCTATTAGAAGCCAAACAATTGAGGATACTCCAATGTCTACCCTAGAATATGATACGGCACCAGAAATGGAATTAGCCCTTTCAATACAAGCTAAAATAGGATTTGTTATGATTGGCGTTTTAGATCACTACGATGATATTTGGATTTCAAAAAAAGAGGGTGGCACTTATTCTGTCGAACATATGGATGGAAAAGTATGTGAGTTTTCTATTTCTGAAGGAAAGATAAAATTCTCTAGTGACTCATTTAAAGGTATATCAACTAATATAAAAACCGAAATTCAGAAAAAATTTGTAGAACTTTCAAAATTATTATAGATTTTTTCCATATTTTTTTTTAATATTGGAGTTTAAATTTTAAGCCTTTTTCTTACATAATAAGAATTTCGATAGTGACATAATCTTAATTTTAAATAAAATAGTAGAGTTATATTATGAAATTTAAAGCTTTAGCAATCCTTTTTTCAGAACTCGAGTCTACTACGAAAAGGCTTGAAATGACTGATATACTATCTTCATTTTTTGAAAACATAAAAAAAAGTAATGATTTCAAAGATCTTGATAAGATCATTTATTTGTTGCAAGGACAATTAGTTTCAAACATTAAACAATTTCCAAAAATTGGAATTGCGGAAAAAATGATAATTGAAGCCTTAACTTTGCATTCTGGCAGTGAAAAAAAAAAAGTGAAGGAAATTCTAAGAAAAAAAGGAGATATAGGAGCTACAGCAGAATTTATACTCGCCAAAAAGAATGGACAAAAATATATGTTTGATTTTAATAATGATTTGAATGACACTGATTCATCACTAGAAATTTCAGAATTATATAATGCGTTGCAAAAAATAGCGCTTAGTGAAGGGGCAGGTTCACATGATGTAAAACTTAGGATTTTGAGAGGTTTAATGGGAAAAACTTCACCCTTAGAAACTAAATACTTATTACGTATAATTACATCAACTCTTAGAGTTGGTGTTTCTACGATGACAATCATTGATGGTTTAGCATTAGGATTTACGGGTGTAAAAGAAAATAGGGCATCTATAGAGAAAGCTTATAATTTACATCCTGATTTAGGGGATGTTACTATAATTTTAGCAGAAAAAGGAATATCTGATGTTGAGAGGATAGGTATAGAGTACGGAGTTCCAATAAGAATGATGTTGGCATCGAGAGTTCCTTATGGAGAAATTATTGAAAAACTTGGAAGTCCTCTTATTGTGGAATATAAACTTGACGGTGAAAGGCTTCAGATTCATAAAGAACGTGAAAATGTAAAGTTATTTTCTCGGAGATTGTTAGATATTTCTGAACAATATCCAGATGTGTGTCGGGTTATCATTGAAAATATTAGTGTAAATAATGTTATTATGGAAGGTGAAGTCGTAGCAATGGATCCCTTTTATGAAAAAATGCTTCCATTTCAAGTATTAAGCAAACGACGTCGCAAATATGATGTCGATGATATTATGAAGGAAGTACCTGTATGCTTATTTTTATTTGACATATTAAAATGTGATCACGAATCGTTCTTAAATAAATCTCTACAAATACGTAGAAAAAAATTAGAAGAAATCGTCACTGAAAGAGATGAATTACGCTTAGTGAAATCGAAAATTGTTAAACATACAGAAGAATTGCTAGATTTTTTCAAAGAAGCTCGAAAGGAAGGAAATGAAGGTATTATGGCAAAATCTATTAAAGATAACTCTATATATCAAGCTGGAAATCGAGGTTTTTTATGGATAAAATTAAAAGGATTAGAAGGAGGTAAATTAAAAGACTCTGTGGATGTTGTATTAGTTGGTGCTTTCCATGGTAAGGGCCGAAGGACTGGCGTTTATGGAACTTACATTGGAGCGGTGTATGATCCAGTAAGTGGGAAGTTTATAGCTTTTACTAGGTTTTTTTCCGGATTGACAGATGAATTGTCAGAATCGTTAACAAAAGATATGGATAAATATATAGTGAAGAGAAAACCGAATAATGTTATTTGTGAAGATATACCAGACGTTTGGCTTGAACCAGAAGTAGTGGTTGAAATAATCGGGGATGAAATAACGGTTTCTGAGAAGTTTCTAACTTTAGGATATTCTATGCGATTTCCAGTTTTCCAAAAATTTAGACCTGAAAAGGGTCCAGAAGATATTACTACTGTTAATGAAATTGACGACCTTTATAAATCTCAATAATCCAGTGTTTTATGTAATTATATAAGGATTCTAACGCCTCTATCTTCCATTTTCTTTAAAAAATGAGGAATTATTTCAAAATTATTTTCACTTAAATATAATTCTTCTAAACCTTCGAGAGATTGAAGAGTTTCTGGAATTTTTCTTAATTTATTTCTCGAAATATTTAAAATCTTTAAATTTTTCAACTTTCCTATGGTTTCTGGAATCGATTCTAACTTATTATCGCATAAGTTCATTATTTCTAAAGAAGTAAGGGAATCTATTGACGGTGATACAGATGATAACTCATTTCTTTCTAGATCTAACAATTTAAGTGAAGTTAATTCAGTTATTGGTTTTGATAATGTTGTTAATAAATTCCAACTTAAGTTTAGTTTTTTTAAAGATTTTAAGGATGAGAATGATATTGGTAGATTCGTTAATTTATTATCATGAAGATTGAGCTCTTCAAGATTCTTAAGGTTTCCAAATTCTTCCGGTAACATGTAGAGCTGATTAAGCCTTAAATTCAATGTTCTCAACGATTTTAAAGAAGAAATTGAGGATGGGAGTTCTTGAAGTTCATTCTTCCAAAGTGTTAACTCTTTTAAACGTTGTAGTGAACCTAGGGTCTTTGGAAGGTTATTAATATTGTTAATATTCAAATTTAGAGATTCTAAGTAATGGAGATTGCTTATCCATTCAGGAATTTCCGTAATTTGATTATACCTCAAAGACAAAATTCTTAAGTTGAGAAGATAGCTTATAGCAATAGGCAATTTAGTCAGTCCCTTGAACATAAAGTTTAGTTCAACAATTCTACAGTCCTCAATGGTATATTTGAGTCTAAAATGTAATTTTTTCAAATACATTAAAGAATAATAATTGATTAAAATTTCAGTCAATTTACTATGAGAGCAATCTTTTACATCGCTTTGAGATTTCAGAATTTCTATGCCAATCTTAAAGTCTCTATCTTTAATTTGATCTATTTCTTGAAGTAAAGCTAATTTTCCAAAAGAATCCTCTTTTTTTTCAATGAATTTAAGAATAGAAATTAATGAATTATAAGTGGTACTCAATATTGTTAGAGATTCTTCATGATTAAGAGTCCACCTCATAAGCTTTAATGCTTTATCTTTAAAATTCTGATGTAGTATTAATGCAGCTTCGTTTCGAATTTTAACATCAGAATCAGAGATAAGTAAGTTTTCGATGAAGTTATAAAGTGCTTCTTCTTCAATCCCAACATTCCCAAATAAATCGTAAATTTTTTTTAAAGTTTGAAGACTTTCGACGCGTTGCTTAGTTAGATTGCTGCGTTCTATTAATGAAATTAACTGTTGTACCGCTGTTGAAATATCTATGGTATTCTTATTTATCTCATCAAAGATTTTAATTGGAGTACGTTCTGTAATGCTATTACCTCAGTTATTTATATATTATTAATCCTTTTTTCTCTAATATGTTTAGAAAAGGAGGAATTTCTTCTATATTATTAAAGTTCAAATCTAAAATTTTTAAATTTGTTAAGTTCTCAAGAGATTTTGGTAACAACTTCAGTGCATTTCCCCATAAGCTTAATATTTCAAGAGATGTAAGTGAACCAATCCAATATGGCAACTCAGTAAAATTATTCCAGCTTAAATTTAATATTTTCAATTTTTTTAAATTACGAAAAGATTCAGGAAGACCAGATATTTGATTATTCCATAAAGTTAATTCTTTAAGTTTAGAAATTGTTCCAATTGATTCTGGAAGTTCATGCAATTTGTTGTCAAATAAATGCAAGGATTCCAAATAACTAAAAGATCCAATCCATTTAGGAAGGATTCTCAATTTATTTCCCCCTAACCCTAGAAACCTAAGATTCTTGAGTTTTTTAATCCATTTAGGTAGCTTTTCTATACTATTCAAACCCACATCTAAACGTCTGATTTTGTTACTTCCTTTAAGGGAGAATTTGGTGTCGTTTAATTTATTTCCATGTAAGTCTAACACTTCCAAATTTAGAATGTTTTTAATAGTTTTCGGGAGATTTTTTAAGGAATTTGCTCTTAAATTTAAAGTTTTAAGGGAATTTAAAGAACCAATAGAAGTGGGCAAATCTTGAATTTTATTATATCTCAAATTTAATAATCTTAAGGATTTAAGAGAACCAATTGATGATGGAATTGATTTTATTTTATTATAGCTTAAATCTAATTGAATTAATGATGTTAGGGAACCTATTGAATCTGGAATTGTAATTAACCTATTAAATTTAAGATCGAGGTTTTCGAGAGATGTTAAAAATTCAATGAACTCAGGGAACTTATTTAGTATCGTCCATCCAAAAATATGGCTACTAACATCAGACAAATCTAATTGAAGAATCAATCCATCCTTAACCTTAAAATTTATTTGCCCAAACTTAGTTTCCAAATCTTTTATTATAAAAGAATTTTCTACAATTCTCGAAAGCGCATAACTCGAGAGGTTTTCAATTTCTCCATTTATATATAGATCCTGTAAACTTTCTACAATTTTTTCGTTTTTAATTTCTCTTATTTTTTCTATTATCAGTGATTTGGATTGATCTGTATCTATTCTGCCTAATATTTTTGATATCGTTAACAAACATTTTAGAGACTCTTCGTGCTTAAAAGCCCACCTTAAAGGTTCGAGAGCATACATGAGAAATATTTTTTCTATAGTGGAAGCCGCAGCTAAGCGTATGGATTCATTTGTATCAGAAATAAGTAAATTTTCTACGAGTTTAAAAACATTTTTAGTGTTGGCATTCAATTGAGCTAAAGTATTAATGCATGCTATTCTCGTACTTAAATTATCGCTATTTTCTATAATTGAAATTAGTTGATTAATAGCTAGAGTTTTATCCAGTTTTTTATTAATATAATTTTTGTAAATAAGATTTGGAGATGATTCCATTAATCTTCGAAATATAGTTTTATTTTTTAGATTAATTATTATATTTAATCAAGATTTTACAACTTTATTTTATTAATTCAATTTGTCTAAATGTAAGTAGAAGTAATTATTCTTTATCTGGCGGTTTTCTTCCTAACCACTTCTCGTAGAACGCATCGATATCGGGTAAAAAATTGAATATAATCGGATATCCCGGAGGTACGGCCTCAACATCTAATAGAGTAAAACAATTAGGACAGAAAAATTCTCGAAGTTCTTCCC
>JAGXNP010000073.1 GCA_019894885.1 Promethearchaeota archaeon
TACTATGGATTCTGCATATTTTGGAGGTTCTACACCCGTAGAACAGTTTGAACAGTTAAAAGCTCAAATAAAGGATATATTAAAGTGTGTAGATTTATCAGCTTTCAAAGGCTATTTTGGAATAGATTTTGTGAAAAAGGCTGACAATTCTCTATCTTTTATCGAGATTAATCCAAGATTAACTACATCCTATGTAGGAATTAGGAATGTATTAGAATTTAATCCCATAGAATTACTTCTTAATCAAAAAAAAATGTTACTTAAGAATTACAAATTCATTCCTAATAAGTTTTCAGAATTTACTCAAATAAAATTGAAATATGATGGAGAGTATACATCAGGAGAGATTAATAATTTAGTATTGCCTAAATTGATAAATCTGGTTCCAGAAATAATAACTCCACCAATTATTATAGAAGGAGTAAATAAGAATCAAGAAGCTTTTTATTCTTGTTTTATCGCTACAAAATCAAATGACATCCGTTCGTCGAAGTATCGTATTTCTCAGATTATTCAGATTTTTAGCAAGTTTGGTTTTAGAATAGCTAAATAGAAATTAAGAGGATAATTGAGAATCCCCCATAATGTACTAGCAATGAAACTATAAGCGAATTTTCAATTTTCAATTTTTTATTAATACTTAAATTATAGGTTAATAACCACAGAGACCACACTTGAAATAAAATCATTAATACATTGTCTAATACTCTAATATATGAAAAATCTAGAGAACCTGTTGAGGTTAAAATAAACCGCAACACTAAGTAAATATCTAAAGGAAAAAAGATTATCGCAAATGACGCTAAAAACTTCAGCGTATTCTCTTTTTTCTTATAAATAACTCGAGATAATCCCTCATTTATTAGAAAATAAAGAAGGATGTTTCCTATAAATAAAAAAGCAAGTAGAAATTGAATAATTATTTCGGAAGTAGTAAATATCGTCAAGGATTCAGCGAAAAATAGGAAAAAGGGGAATAAACCGTTCAAGCCGCAAAAAATGGAACCAATTAAAGCAATCAGAATTGAAAATATCATTACACTATATGTTCTCTTGTTCTCGTAGTTTATGTATGTTTTTGGAGTAAGATGCATTAATCCTTTTAAAATCGGTGAATTGAATTCTTTTTTGCTGAACTCAGGTGTAATGATGGTATCTTTATTATCAATCAGCGAAGTATAAGCGTGGAGTCCTAATTCCGTCAAGTAATACTTTTTATCATCTTGCTGTTCAATTAGACTGGATAAAGTATCTAAATGGTGATAAATAGTACCTGTGCTCACATTTAGCTCTTTTTTAAGATAAGTAAATGAAGCAATTTTATTTTCCCCTATTATTTTGATTATTTTTCTCCTTAATTCGTGACTTAATGCATAGTAAAAATTAGCTTCGGCGTCAGAAGAATTATTTTTTTTATCTATTCCTTCTTTTTCTTTAATTTTTAGATCCCTTCCTAATTATTCATGTTTGGTTAAGAGTATGTTTAAAATATCGAAAAATATTAGAATCGAACCAACGATTGAGAAGTAAAATCCGATTTCTGCATAGGGGATGTAAAGGAGTTCTCTGGGAATGATCTCAATAATAAATATCAAAAAAAATCCAAGTCCGATGAAATTAATTATCACAGAATTAATTTTATACTCTATATTATAAATAACTACTAAATTTCCAACCAAACATATAATCCCGCAAATTAAGGGAAATAAATATAAAAAAGAATCTTCAATTGCTACACTTGTGGTCAATATATATATCGTTAATAAAGATAGTCCTGAAAACCAAGACAGAAATTGGGAAATTATCAATAATATCGAACCAACTAATCCTAGTAACCTAAAATCTAAATATTTTTTGATAGTCATTATTTTCCAGATATGTGAATTTTTTATTATATAAACATTCAAATAGTATAAACTAAAATAGTAATATTAATTTAAGTCTTAAAACACGACTTTTAAATATACAAACTTTTTACCGACTGATATGCCGACTGAAGAAGTATTTGAAGATGATCTAGAATCAATTCCTTTGTTTGACTATTTGAAAAAAGCGATACCCGTTGAAGAACTTAGGGATTTCTCTTCCTCAAGACGTATAGGAAGCATAGATTTCGTCAAGGGAGTAGCAATAGTTTTTATAATAGGGGCGCATACAGCTGGGGCGTGGCTTGTTTCTTCCTGGAAGTTTTTTTACGGGATTGGTTTTGCTTTTCTGGACATATTTGGTCCCTCTCTATTCATCTTTCTATCCGCCTTAAGCGTTGTTTTTAGTATCCGCCGCAAAAAGGGAGAAATAAAAGAGAAAATTATAAGGAATAGAATTTTTTCTCGGGGTATGATGATTATAGTTATAGCGGTTATTTTTAATATAATCTCTATAGAATTTACTATCGAAGGTTACTCTTTTCCCGCAACCTTATGGGGTTGGAACATATTAATGTTTATTGGTTTATCGCAAGTATTTTCTTATTACGCATTGAAACTTAGTAAAATTGCCCGCGTTATTATTGGTATGTTTATTATCTTTACATCTGACACAGTTCGGCAATACCTCTTTCAAGGTAAGGAAGCAGGAGACATCTTAAGCTCTATATTACATTATATTATCACTTCACCTTCTCCTATGACTCCGTTATTACCTTGGATTTCGATCTGTTTCATATCTTCAATTTTTGGTGAATATTTATACGAAGCAATGATTAGTGGAACGAAAAAAGATTATAAAAAATTGTTTCGAACATTTTTATACTGGGGGTTATTTTTCGTCCTCGCAGGTATATTTATAGGAAGATATTCATATATACCAGGGGATGAGTTTATTGTTGCTACGGATTTTACGATTGGTATGCTACCCTCAAGTGAATACCCTCACATACTTCTTTTATATGACATGAGAACGCAAATGTTTATACCTGATATTACGTATCCAGCTATGTGGGAATTTTTAATAAGGGGAAGAGCTCCCAACATGATATATAATTTAGGAGCTGCTCTTATGCTTATAGCAGTATGTTTCTACTTCATAGATATTAAAAGGAAAATGAATAATTTTATATCAATGATAAATTATTATGGAAAAATATCATTAAGCTTGTTTTTGTTACATTTTGTTTTTATAACTCTATTTTTGAATGCTTTAAATATCATCGTTTATTTCATTTTATTATTCAGTTATCTTGGCTTTTGGGGCTTCACAATGTATGTTTGGAACGAGTTCTATAACGGTGTGGGGTCGCCGGAATGGCTTATGGTTCAAGTTGGACGAATCGGACAAAAAACTGGAAAAACGGTTAAGAAAGAGATACTTCAAATCGAAGAAGAAATAAAAGGAACGATTCAAAAAATAAAAAAAGACCGTGACGAAGGATCAAAGGAATAACTTTCAATTTAAATTTCGACTTTTAGTCAAAAATATTTAGAAATTACAATTTCATACCTATTTTTTTTTAACTTATATGATAAAGTTTAAATTTTCGCAAGATGAGAATACCTTATAATTTTGCTGTTATTGATTTATAAATAAAATTCAAATTACCAACATATCGATGAGCGAAAAATGTCAATTGAAAACGAATTTGAAAGAGCAACCGAATCCCCTCCTCTCTTTAACTATTTGCAAGAAATAATTCCTTTAGAAGATATCCGAGATTTTGCTTCTCCAAAGCGTATCGGAAGCATCGATTTTGTAAAAGGTTTTGCAATAGTTTTTATAATGTTAGCACATTCAGCTGCCATTTGGTTAAACAGTGAAAATTATTATCTTTATGGATTGCTATTTGCATTACTTGATTTTCTTGGGCCGTCCTTGTTTGTTTTTCTTTCCTCTTTAAGCGTAATTTTCAGTATTCGAAATAAACAGAATAAATTGCCCTCTAAAGTGTTACGTATGAGGATATTTTCTAGGGGTATTATTATCATCCTTATTGCGACAATTTACAATGTTGCTTCTCTTAGTATAGAAGCCCCTTCTATTCCTTTTCCTCTAAACCTCTGGGGGTGGAGTATTCTAATGTTCATAGGTTTTTCACAAATCTTTTCTTATTACGCATTAAGACTAACAAAGCTTTCTAGAGCTATTTTAGGAATTGTAATCATTTTCTCTTCAAATTTCATAAGAGATCTCTTTTTTATTCCCGGTATTGAAGAGGGTAATTTGATAGTTATTATTGTTCATTATCTTGTAATAGGTCCAATTCCTATGGTTCCACTCCTACCTGGATTAGCGATCTGCTTTATTTCTACAATTTTTGGAGAATATCTTTACGAGGCGATGAACAAAGGAACTCACGACGCGTACGTTGGATTGTATCGCATTTTCATGACATGGAGTATAATTTTAATTTTAATTGGTATAGGATTTGGATTTCAATTGTATACCCGCGAAACGATATTAGGGGGTGTATTTGAATACCCAAATATTGCTCTATTAGATGTGGCAAATGGACCAGATTTTATCGATATCCCTGGAATGCCAGAGTTTCTCATCAGAGGAAGAGGTCCAAATTTAATATACAATTTAGGTGCTGCGTTATTAGTCATTTCAATTAGTTTTTACTTTATTGATATTAAGAAAAAATATGGCAATTTTGTTAAAATGCTAGTATACTACGGCAAGGTATCTTTAAGTCTATTTTTCGTGCATCAAATATTTCTCGGTTTATTCAGTAGACACTTTGGCATTATACTTTTTCTTATCACGGATCTAACTTATATAGGCTTAATGGGATTCTTAATGTATATTTGGATGGAATATGCCAATGGTGTTGGATCACCAGAATGGCTAATGGCTGCTATGGGAAGAATGGGTAAAAAGAAGCGTAAATAAAGGAACAGAAACGAAATTTTATCTTAATGAATTTTATTTTTTATTTCTCTTAATCTGTATATGTATTATTTTTAGCATTAAGAAAATTATATATAGTAAAAGTAACAAAATATAAATAGGAAATATAGTAAAAGTAATCAAACATAAATTGTAATATTTCTCCTTGTTTAGGTTGATAAATAAGCATTCTACAACCAAAACATAGAATACGCTATTGGTGAAACCTTTGAGTAATACATCATATAAATTTAAGGTCTGTCTATTTGGTCCCGGCGGCGTAGGCAAAACATCTCTGCTAATTAGATACATTAAAGATTTCTTTAACACTGATTTGAAACAAACCATAGGTTCAAGCTTTTTGATAAAAGACATCGAAATCGACCAAAAAAACGTACGACTCTTACTTTGGGATATAGGCGGTCAAGATCAGTTCGCTAAATTGCGTACGATTTATTTTAAGGGAAGTAATGCCGCCTTTGGCGTATTTGATGTAACTAGTCCCCAATCTCTTTTAAAACTTCCTGGTTGGGTCAGTAGTATAAAAAAAACGGTGAAAAAATCTATCCCAATGATCATCGTTGGTAATAAGATCGATTTAGAACGCCAAGTTGGGAGACAGGAAGCAGAAGATCTAGCAGAAAGATTAAATTGTGATTATTTAGAGACATCTGCTAAAACAGGAGAACAAGTCGAGATTGCATTTGAAAATATTGCTCGAGCTTGCCTGAACTCACTTGAAGAATAATCTTATATGAAATATCTACTTAAATAAATAATCAACTTATTTTTATGTCGTATTCTAGAAGTTCCTCAACTAATTTATTTAATCCCATATATCTTATCGAATTTATACCTAAATCTCTAGCTGATCGGACATTGTTTAGACCGTCGTCGATAAATAAAATTTCTTTTGGTTTGCATCCGGCTTTTTTTATGGCTAGTTCAAAAACTTTTGGATCTGGTTTTGTGAGATGAATTTCATGAGAAAGTATAAATTCATCAAAGATTTCCCAGATATCCCACTTTAGTTTCTTTAAGTAATTCCAATGACTTGAGTTAATATTTGACATGCAGATAAGTTTAAAACAGTTTAAAAGTTTAATCTGTTTTATCAAATCGACCATTTCTAAATTAAGTTTATCAATAATACTATTAAATGAATCGAAAAATTGAGTTTGGTCGAGAGCACAAGCTCCTAGTACTTCACACGATTGTTTATAAAATTCTTCATCGGTTATTTTACCTTGATGATATATGTCTGATTGACGAAAAAATTCTAACATTATTGGAGTTTGAGGTTTATTCAACGGAGATGGTGTAATAACATCATTGAAAAATCTACTAAAATCCAAATCGATTATAACATCTCCTAAATCAATAATTATACATTTTATTGTCATTTTAATCATCTGCAATCTTATTGTATATATAACTTTACTTCCTGAAATAAACCTTAGTCGAGAATTTTCTAAATGGTTTAGGTAATTTATGTTTAGGAAATCCTTTAGTATCTTCGTTTAACATTTCAATAAGCTCGCTTAGTTTTATATTGTTAACATTTTTTGACGTTTCCTTTTTCGGGCCTATTGGATGACCTATTAGCCTTTTTCTTACTGAAATAGTTTGATCTTCTTGCTCTTTTTTACCGAGTATTATTGTATAGGGAATCCAATCAATTTCGGATTGTCTAATTTTTTTACCTAATTTTTCATTTCTATCGTCATAATCTACTCTGTAGGATTCTTTACTGAGAATTTCGAGTATTTTCTCAGCATAATCATGCTGATCATTACTTATAGTTAAAATCCTTACTTGGATAGGAGATAACCAAGTTTTAAATCCCGGAACTATTTTATCCTTATCTCTTATTGCCGTCTCGATTAAACCCCACAAGATTCTCTCTAAACCTCCTGTTGGAGAATTATGAAGAATAACTGGGTACTTCGTCTCACCATCTTCATCTGTGAAATTAATATTATATTTCTGCCGTTTGATTCCTTTATTATCGATCATGGACTCTAAAGAACTCTCTACATCGATTTGGTTAGTTGAGAGAGTAGCACTTTTATTCTGAGCTGAAAGAACAGGTCTTTCGAACTTTAATACGAAGTAATAATATCTCTCTTCCCATAATTCTAATAGTGCGGGTTGTCCTTCTTTCTGTATCAAATCTTTAATCCAATCTTTGTTGTCTCTAAAAAATTCTTGAGTTGTTCTAAAAAGGATGTAGGATTTTATTCCCAAATCATCTAAAAGGTTCTTAATTAAGAAATATTGGCTCTTAAACTCTTCTATTGACGATTTTAAATCTTTACATAATGTATGCATATCAGGCATTATAAACCCACGTAATCTTCGTAATCCTGTAAGTTCTCCTTCTTGTTCTCTCCTAAAATCATACTGTTCATATTCATACACTCTCATTGGGAAATATTGGGGTTTTAGATTCATCGAACTAAACATGTCAAACAGAAGGAAATCAGAGGCAAATCTCAATAAATATCTGTCACTCCCAGATTCTACCCAATATGTTCTCGCTGGAAATCTTGCGGTTTGGGCAGTCAATTTCTTATTCTTTACTGTATACATAATTGGCGTGTCGATTAAAATAGCTCCATAATCTATTATTCTATCTTCAATAAAGGTTTTAATCAAATTCTTCATGATTACTCCGTTACTATACCAACGTAAATTTCCTTTATCGCTGTTTTCATCAAAATCGACTAATTCAAACTCTTTCATAACTTTAAGATGTGCGGGTTCGATTCCTTCGTCTTCTCTTGCAGATCCTAATTCCGATTTTAGGAATTGATAAAAATCTTCGTCTCTAAACCCATTAGGAGGTATTACATTCTTGTTTTCATCAAATTCTATATTTAATTCATTTCCGTCAGTTGTGATTACCTTAAAAACAGCATTTACTATGTGTTCTTCGGGTTGAATGTACAGCTTAACATCGCGATACATTTCAGCTACTTCATGGCCAATACAGTTAATTTTAAAAGATTTATACCACCCAAATGGAGAATAACTTGCTTCTATCCCGTTATCGTTTAGAATCTTAGATATTTTAGGACAGACATCCATTGCGTTTTTTTCATTACTTAGAAACTTACTTAAATGTGCCCAAGGATATACTAGTACCTTATCTACTCTGTACATTTCTCGTTCTTTTATTAGCCCAAGTAATTTTCTTTCTTTTCCCTTTATCTTTCCGTTTGCGATCTTTTGATTATGTTCTCTAATTTCCTCGTTTTTGATTCTAATCTTTTCTGGAAAATCGGTTATCTGTAGTATTGCTTCTTCTATAACTTTGGCACCCTGCTTTGCTATTAAATCTATATCGTAAGTATCTTGATCTTCTACAGAAACATAAGCTACTAATATTAAACCGTCCATTTCAATGGTTTTTTCGGGGAATATCTGAGGATTAGATGTCGCCTCTTTATTCTTTATAACTTCAACTCCATCCGTGTGGATTAACAAAATTTTCATGGGATTTTCAACTTTTTCTTCTTCTGGACAATTGTTAATAAAAAATCCTAAATATTTTTTATCCTTTTGATAATTAAATATATTTAAAATTGAAATTAATTATTACTAAAATATTTATTCATAAGGATAAGGATGAGGCTTAATAAGATTTTTTCGGAATTAAATGAAACTTTAGATAAGCTAGATAAAGATAGAGAAAACATTCTAAAATTATCTCGTACATTAATCCGTGATTGTAGTATAGCTATAAAAAATATTCATAGAAAGGAATTTAGTCAATATCACCAGAAAGTCTTAAATATACAAAAACTCCATAAAGATATGCTACTTTTGGTAAATAAAAATCCTGGGGTTTTCTTAAAGTATTTAAAAACTCCGGAACAAGAGTATACGGAAGCTATAGCGTTTTATGCTATTATATCAAAAGAACCTCTTCCACTACCCAGTGATTTGAACATCGATCCAATAAATTATGCTCTAGGTCTTGCTGATGTAATTGGAGAATTAAGAAGATATGTGTTGGATAATATAAGGAATTCAATTTTAGATGATATAAACGATGTGTTAGAATGTATGGATGATATATACACTCATTTATTTTCGATCGATTTTCCTTCCGGTTTAATACAAGATTTACGACACAAGATAGATCAAGCGAGAAATATAATTGAAAAAACTAGAGGAGATGTATCTATTTCGCTTCAAATGAATGACCTAAAAAGATGTATAGAAAATAGTGAAAAACATCCCTAATATTCTGCAATTCCATAATAAATATACAATTTTTCATAGATTTGGTAATAATTTTTTGGCATATTATATATACTTTAAAAAACGTAAATGAGCTGAAAAAAAATCGCGAAGAAAGTATTAGTTGCTGGTACATTTGACATAATTCACCCTGGACACTTATATCTAATCAATGAAGCTGCTAAAATGGGTGATGTATATGTAATTGTTGCTACTGATAAGAATAGAAAAATATATTCTGGAGAGACACCCATAATTCCAGAAGACCAAAGGTTAGAAGTTATCAAGAGCATAAAAAACGTAAAAGAAGCAAGATTGGGACGATCTGACAACAATACTCTTAAAACTGTTGAAGAGATTAACCCTGATATTATCCTTTTAGGTCCAGACCAAAAATATAATCTTGAAACTTTGAAACGAGAATTAGAAAAAAAAGGTTTAAGTAATATTATAGTAAAAAGGGTGAATATATACTATGAGAAATACGAGCTTCACTCCTCTAGCTTAATTAAAAAAAAAATATTAGAACAGTATAAGAATTAAAATCTTTAGTGAGGTTATGTCAAACAAAGGAGAGGTATCACCTGAAAACTACGCTAATTGGTTTGCTCTCTATCAACTTTGTAAGCATATAGAATATCGACAAACAATTATTATTAGCAGTGTAGCGTTCGGGAAACTTTTAAACTTGAGTCAGCAAACTGCTTCGAGAAGAATTAGCGATTTGGTGGAACTCGGGTGGATTAAAAGAAAAATTGAGAAAAAAACCCAAAAAATTGTTGTTACGCGAAAAGGGAGTGATGTAATGCTCTTAATGTATAAAAATTTAAAAGAAATTCTTGCGAGCATTGTTATACTTGGTTCTGTTCAGAGTGGAATGAAAGAAGGTGCTTACTATGTATCAATTAAAGGATATTTTGAACAATTCCAAGAAAATTTAGGCTTTTTACCATATAAAGGTACATTGAATTTAGAATTAAATGATACAAATATCGAATTATTAAGAGAAAAACTAAAATATATTAAACCCGTAATTATTTCAGGATTTAAAGACGATAACTCAGAGCGGACTTATGGAAATGTTTGTTGTTATGATTGTTTTATATCTCGCATAGATAATCCAGAGAAAAAAATTAAAGCTGCAATCCTTGATATACAAAGAACTCATCATGAAAAAAATACAATTGAAATCTTAGCTAAACCTTATTTGAGAGATTATTTTCACCTCAAAGATGGAGATAAATTAATAATTGAACTAAATTTTAGTAACAAAGCACTCATTTAGCTTGGGAAAAGAATGATGAGAGTTAAATAACTTTACATATTATTCTCGTATTCTTTTATAAGATTCTTTATTTTAAAATATCTAAAAAAGGCTGTGGTTAATACTAAGAGCATGAAAACGAATAAGAATTCGTTTACATAACCAATAAAATTCGCTACCAACATTGTGATCACTAGATAAAATAACCTTTCGGATCTTGCCATCAAGCCAAAATCAAAATCACCTTTAAAAAATACTTCTGCTCGTGCTCTTAAATAACTTATCATCATAGAGCTAACGAATGATATAAGGATAATTATTTTCATATCAAAAATACCCCATAAAACGCTATTCCAGTTATAAATCAAAAGTGCTAAAAATATTATAAATTCACTTATTCTATCCATTATAGAATCAAAAAATCCTCCAATTTTCGTTACCTTTTCCTGTTCCCTTGCGATTGCTCCATCAACTCCATCAAAAAAGCCAGTCGCGAAGATAAATATTGAAAATAAAAGCAAATTCGATAAGATAATGAGAAGAATGAAACTTATAATTGAAAAACTGAGCATAATAATCGTTGCTAAATTTGGACTTAAACCCACTCTACTAAGGAGATGTGCAACTCTTTTAACTAGTGGTCTGAAAATTCTGCGAAGTCTAAATTTTGATGCCATATCTCATATATTCACTTTGTTTTATGACTCTTTTTAATAATCCTCTTCAGTTTTTTCTTTAAAGCAGAAAGAATTAGGATAGATTTAAAGATTATCTAATACCAAGAAATTCTTTTTTATTTATATATTATACTTAATTATACCATATATAATTTTTTTAAGGTAATAATTTTAAATAGCTTAATAAAAAGATTAAAGAAAAAATTTTATGTGATTTTTATTGAAATTACGACTTGTACTTAAAACTACAACCAAAAAAGACAAAGATGTATATATTAAATTCAATATAGCTCCAAGCAAACACTACGGTTTTATAAACTTCATTAATTTAGCTTTAAATCAAGGAAAACCAGTTTCGATATCTTTCGAAAAAATAGGTAAAAAAGGAGATAAAGAAGAAAGTAAAATTGTAGGAACCTTTAAATTTGAAGGAAAAAGCGATGCTGAATTGAAACAGTTTGAGGAAGAAATTAAAGATCAAGAGAGAAAAAGGAAAAAGCAACACCAAAAAAGAATTCAAGGCTAATTTCTATTAAATAAAAGAATTAAGACAATATTTAATTTCTAATTTTATAATTCCATCGAAAACACGTAAACTTAAGTAAATCTTAAAAATGAAAAAAGAAATTTCTCTAGAGATTCCTGGTCGCATTTGTATAATGGGGGATAAGGTTGATCTACTAGGAAAACCAGTCATAGCCATGGCAATTAATTTAATGATGAGATTTAATTATAAACCGCGCTCAGATGATACAATTGAATTTTATAGCTACAATACGAATGAAAGAATCCATTTTACATTGGAGGAATCACCTCCTAAAGATATCGATTTAGCGTATTGGAGTGTTTTATTTGATAGGCTAAAAAGTAAAATCGACCACGGATTCTATTTAGATGTGTCATCAGATATCCCCATAGGATGCGGATTATCTACATCAGCGGCACTTTCCATTGGATTTTTGAAAATCATGAGTGATGCATTCACTTTAAATTTAAATAACAATAAAATTGCAGAACTCGCTTATTTGGGAGAAAATCACGATTTAGGAATCCAATGCGGGAGAATGGATCAGTATAGTATTGCGCATGGAGGTATCACTTTTATCCATACTGACGAGAATCCCCGAGTTGAACAATTAAATGCAAAGAATCTTCCCATTGTAGTTGGAGATTCAGTTGAAGAGAGAAAAGCAGTCTCAGTACTAAATCGAATTAAACGACAAATTCTAGAAAAAGATGAAACTACTCTGAAAGCTTTTAAGGAAATTGAAAGTTGTGTAACTCAGTGTAAAACAGCGCTTTTAAATAATGACTACCAAAAACTTGGAATATGTATGGAGATTCAACAACAACAAGAAATTTTATTAGAAGCTACAACTCATAAGATTTTAAAATTATGTGAAGTCGCAAAAAGCGCGGGAGCACTCGGAGCAAAGCAAATGGGGGCGGGAGGAGGTGGTTGCATGCTTGCAATTGCACCAGGAAGACAAAATGAGGTTGTTAAAGCTATAGAAAGAGCTGGAGGTAAAGCTTGGATTTTTGATGTCTATAATTATAAATCTTAGATCAATTCCTATAGACGTGGGTCCTTATAATTTTGTGAAGAAACGATTGAACGGATATTCTTCTTTTTGGATGGAAAAGATGATGGTTTAGAATATCCTTTAGGTTAAGATCATAGATTAAAAATCCTTTTAATATAGTTCAATATATTAAATGGTTGACTGAAGTCACCACTATCGAGGAAATCGAACAAAACAAAGATACTTTATTGCGTTAAACTTGCATCAAAATTCCGTAGCGTCATACTATTTTTATTAAGCCAAACTTGATCAAATTCTTACATATATTGTAGACTTGTTCATGTTTTAAATCCAGGTTTTCCGTTATCTGCCTTATAGATTTTTTCCCATCGATTTGATAAAATACTTTTTGCGAAGTTTCACCCGTCAAGTAATATTTAGGATTAATTTTTTTTAGCGTTGTGAATCGGGGGATTTGATTACAGTATGAGGGTAAGTTAGGTGGAGGATCTAACTTACTCCTTAGAGCTTGTAAGTTGGATTCTTCATTTATTTTTTCTTCTACATTTTTGAATAGCTCAATCATTCTTTCCTTAAAACCTGTATCGCTTTCTCTCAATTCTTCTTCTGCAAAAGTCTCTAAGATATTCTCAAAGGATTTGAATTCATTAGTATTACCTTTCCAATTTAAAATAACATCGAGGCTGAATTTTTGTAAAAATGTTCGAGAAATCTTCCTTAAAATCCTTAGAACATTTACAGGTTTAGATTTTTCATCGTATGTGGCAATGTATATTAAGTTTGGAATACCTGAGGCCTTCAGAAACGATAATTTTAAATCGTTATTAGATAATTTCAATTCGCTAATAGTTCCTAAATCTTCAAAAGAGTCAGAAAAAGAGTTCAGTGCTGAAAAAAACCCAGAAACCATAAGTAATGAATCTGTTTCTGAGAAAATATTTTTTGCTATAGAAAAATTCTTAAATAATAGCGGTAAGCCATCTTTAATAATTAAGAAATCATGTATCATGAATTAAACTCGTCTTTCTTTGTTCAGCTATTTATTAAAAC
>JAGXNP010000074.1 GCA_019894885.1 Promethearchaeota archaeon
GTTGACCACGCCTTGCCTATTGCTGCTGCATCTAATTTTCCTGTAGTTGCAAAATTTCTCATAGGTACCATTAAGTCATTTTTTAGCTGATCACCAATTTCATTTAATCCTATCCATGTAATTTTTGCTAATTTGATTTTATCACCCTCTTCATAAAGATTAGCCAGTTTTGCATCCCCTAAAGCCCGAAGTACAGGTTGAATGTCTTTCTTTTTAACATCAAGTAATGTCGCCATCTGATCAGCTTCCATGTGTAATGCTTGGTTGTATTCAAAATTCTTTGCTAATAATTTTAAAGCACGTAATTCTAATTCTTCATACATTATTATTCACATTTTTAATTTCGATTCTTAATCTCTTGTTTTAATTTAAATTAGATTTCGATTAATTTTTTTTTTTATATACTAAAAGTATGTTTGTATATACAAGAATTATAATCTCATTAAAAAATAAACCCTATAACTGATTTAAACAATTTTAAACTCAGTTTAATTTTTTTTAAACAATTTAAATTGATTTAAATTTTTTTGTAAATTATACCTTTTATAATAGACAAATATAATTTGAAAAAAGAGATCACTCTTGGATTTAACAGACTTATTATTTGAATTTTCTAATAAAGAAAGATATAAAATTCTTAAAAGTTTAGATGGAAACAGTAAAAAACATAGACAAATTGAAATAGACTTATCTATTCCTGGATCTGAAGTCTCGCGCCACTTAAAGAGGTTGTCCCAGAAGGATTTAATCTATAAAAACATCGAGAATGATTATGAGATTACTAATGTTGGAAAAATGTTTTTAAAAATAATGGACATATTTGAAGTCTCTTTAAAACATAAAGATTTCTTAAATACGCATGAAATAACATCAATTCCAGTTCACCTTATATTTCAGTTAGGGAAATTGACGGATCTAGAATTAGGTGATAAGATCATGGAAAATATGGAGATTTTTGAAAATTTAGTTAAAGAAGCAGAAGAATTTCTTTTTACAATTACAGATCAATATCAAAAAACTTTACTTAAAGAAGCAGAACAAAAGTTAAAATCCCAGTCAATCATGATTAGAGCTCTAGTAGATCAGAGCGTTTTAAAGTCTTACAATATCCCCGAGGGGTGGTCAACTTTATTTGAAGACTCACAATCTTTTTTTAAGAATTTTAAAATTTTTGAGAACATAAGAATTTTAGAAGAAATCAAATTATCTCTTGTTGTTTCTGAAAAGGGGGGAATTCTTTTTTTAAGTAAGGATGGAGAAATTGATTATAGTCAATGCCTGTTAGATAATCACGCATTTTTTGTAAACTGGATAAAAGAATTATTTGAATGGTATTGGAAAAAAGGAAAAAATCTAAAACCCTTTATTAAAAAAGAAATCTATTCAACTATATAGTATTACTTTTTAAATCCATTCTGATATCCACTTTATCTGATTTTTGAACCGAAAATCCAATAAAAAAGAAGGAATTTATTAATATTAGATCAAAAATCCTTTAAGGACTAAAAAAGCCCCAATATCGATAGTAATCAACGCTAAAATCTTCATCACAATTGATGAGAGCAATCCTCCTGTTAAATTGATAAAAAGCCCTATTATAATTATTATTATTCCTAAAGAAAACCATTTTATTCTATTTTTAGTATCGCCCTCTATTTTTCTAGAAATTATAATATATCTATAAGCAGCATATATGGCTAATAATATCCGAATGGCATTCACAAAAACTAACAAACCGGGAGGAGTATGGGTATTTACTATACCAAGAGCATAATCTTCCATATCTAAATACGGAGGAAATATAAAATATCCAATACTCATGACAAAGAATAAAATTAGCATGGTTCCAAGATACTGCATGCTCATAGCAATCTTGGTATGTTTTTCTAACACGAACAAGGTAATCGTGAGGGAAATTGAGTTAAAATTAAAAAAGATTTGGGCTATTATCATGAGCGGAATAATAATATCCGTATTATTTAAAATTAAATGGTAAATAGCATAGATTATAAATCCTAAGGATGAGGATATAAAGTATAAGGCAAACCATCTATTCAACAAGTCACTTTTATTTAAAAAAAGAACCCGTAATCCTATAATTAGTGCGATAATGGCTGTTATTATTGTCGTGATTATTTTTAGTATATTTAAAGAATCCAAATTATGCTAACCTTATAATTAAATTATTTTTTTTTTAGGTTATTAGCCGTATTTAATATATATATAACTACCTTTTCGATTATCAAGCAATTATTGATAATTGTTTTTTCCTAATATTCACGTTAAATTTTTATTAACAGTCAAAGGTTCAAATCGCAAAAATTAAAAATAGTGGTGGCGTTTAATTATGTGCAATTTATTTCTTCGAGTGAAGAAGTATAAATTAGGTATAAGATATATATAAATCATCATAAAGAGACATATTAGGATTAGAGATTAAATGATATCGTTTGAAGCAGAGAGAAATCCACCTTGGTTTTTCCAATATATTGAGAATTATTCTCACATCATGATAGATTTGAGATTTAAGACAGAGGATACATCAATTGATATGTTAAACTTCTCGCTCGATTTAGAAATCCAAGGATTTGAGGGTTTAATTTTTTATATTTACAAACCATCATTCAATAGAATTGAATTCGACATCCTTGACCATAGAAACGAAATGATTCACACTATTAAAGATTTGTATATTAATGTGAAAGATTATTCGTCTTCTGATTCGTTAGATTTCATTATCATTCCATTTGGACATTTTAAAGATGACCATAAATTTATCCCGATGATCCGTAGTGGAAACGTTGTTTCAAACTATCAAACTTTTACGTGGACTCCTTCTCTACTTTTTAAAAACATAAAGTCTGTAATAAAAATCTCTAATAAATACGAGGAAATCATTCCGATGGAGTATTTTGATCGATATTATTACCAATTCGATAGTTCTTTTAAAGGAAACAAAACGGAATTTTTATTCAGCCTTATAAATCTCCTCGTGCGACTTGAGGAGATCCCTGATGTTGAGCCTTTAGTTACAAAAATTAAAATGATAATTTCAAAAACTAACGAGTTATTGTTTGAATTGTGCGAAAGATCGATTCCTTTAGAGATGATAAATCTTCTCAAGGAAATAGAAAGATTGAAATTTAACCTCGATAACTTATCGAAAGAAGAAATATATAATTGGCTGGATGATTTATTAGCCTCGTACAGTGAAAAAATCTAGCTGGTTCTGAATTTAGAGGGCAAATTTTATCAAATAGTTCAAAAGAAAAAAAGAGAATTTATTATATTTATTTTTTAAATCGTTTAATTAAGGTCAGGACTAAAACAACTAAGAAGAAGATTGCTCCTACTAATAGAAAACTAAATTTAATAAATGCAGTTATCGAAGCTGTCAAGGGCACGAAAGAAGCAAAATTAGGAGTATCGTTAAGCATGATAAGGAGGTTGATATTTTCAACCAAATCGAAAATCCCTGCAACGAAAGGCGTAAGACTCATGTAAAGACCAATGTCTACTATTTTACCACTTAATTTTCGAGTGAATAGTAAAATTAATGCAAACAGAGGCACAGAGTATCCTATGATATAGAGAAAGTCCCAGTACACTCCAATAGCTTGTAAATCCATTCCTTCGCTCCCCCACGCCGTAAAAATAATTAAAATTTGGTCCTTAGTCCAGGCAAATTCGAAATCAATTATCCCATAGAAAAGACCTGAGTTTGCTAAGGGTTCAAAAACGAGCATATTTATAACTAGAAGGATAATGATGCCTATTGCCGCCATTATTAATAAAATTAAATCACTTGGGATTTTTTTTAATTTTTCTAAAATCATTCTATTTACTCACATTGTTGTGATATTAAATTTAATTATTATAGTAAGCAATATAAAGAATTCGCGACTGATATAAAGAGGATATATTAGTGTTATAATCATTAGTTTTTTTTAGATTCAAATATTACATAATGTAGTTAAAATCGATTCGTTAAATTACTCATGTGTCTTGCGATTCCAGGTAAAATCGTTAGAATTGAAGGGAATACCGCGTTAGTCGACTTCGATGGAATAGAACAAGAAGTCATTATAGCGTTAATATTGAACCCGGAAGTAGGTAAGTATGTCATTGTTCACGCTGGTTACGCAATTGAGCAAATGGAAGAGAAAGATGCTTTGGAAGCGATAGAACAATGGAAAGAAATTGCTGAGGATCAGAGCCTCGATTTATCCGACATGTTATGAAAACGGAAGCATAACTAAAAGAAACTATTTCTTCTTCTTATCTATTGTTGAGAGAACTAAGTATTTTGCGTTTGAAAATATAGCGATACCAATAAAAAGTAAGCTTATCACATCAAGAATTATATTCGCATTACCAAACATTTCAAAGATAAACGCAGCTATTAAACAGAACATCCCTAAGACTAGTAGATTCTCTTTTTTTTTAACCATCTTGATCTCATCCCTCCTTATATTAATTTTAATAATTTTTGGATTGCTCCAATCCAGAAGATCAGATTTGCTTATTTATTGATCTCATATATAGACTATATATATTGAAAAATTGGTAGAAACAAGGAATGCTGAGAACCCCTTTTTCGATTATAAATCAAATAATTCTTTTTTTAGTATCTTTAATTTATCAAAAAGCCTTCTAATAGATTGAATTGCTTCTGATTTATTATTATAATCTAAGGGTGAAGTACCATTTAAATCGGCTTTTCCTATTTCAAGATCAAAAGGAATGGAATGATATAGCGGGATTTCCCAATTTTTAATTCTATCGTTAATTACAGATAATTGAGAATCGTCAATTACTTTATTGGCAATAAGGAAAATATTAACAACTCCTAACTTTTTCGATAGATCGATTATTTTAGAACATAGATCTAATGATTTTCTAGAAGGTTCGGTAACTACTAGCATGACATCAATTCCTTTAGCAGTTCCGCGACCTAAATGCTCCAGTCCTGCTTCGAAATCTACAACTATTACTTCATTTCTTTTTACAAGCAAATTGAATAATAAGGTTCTGATAAGTGCATTTTCGGGACACAAACAGCCAGATGCTGGTTCTTCGATACCACCTAAAACTAAAAGCTGCAAGTTGTCTGGACCTGTAACCTTAAATCTATCTGGAATGTCTGATACTTCAGGATTAATATTATAAACGCCAGCACCTGCTCCCTTAACAGATGTTCGATCTTCAATCATAGCCTTCATCTCAGAAATCGGTACTATCTTCGATTTTACTTCGTCTTCAATCCCTAGAGTGTAACTTAGATTCATTGCCGAGTCGTTGTCTATCGCTAAAACATCAAATCCGTCTTTAGCAAAAAGTCGAGCAATCGTTCCCGCGACTAATGTTTTACCAACACCGCCTTTTCCAGATATTGCGATTTTTATTATTTTTCCCCTTCTATTAATTGTGAACTTATAGTACTAATTTGGTTATAGTTATAAAAGCTTGAGATTTAATCCTGTAAATGTCTAATAAGAACAGTTTATTATTGATAAGAAATTTTACAAATAATTAATATATTATTAGCATGCAAGATTGAAGGTGTTATTAAGGCTAACAGTTTTTACCCATTGATTGCATTCTTTTTGAGATTTTCATCATTTCACTGAAAATTTTGGAGTTCTTTTTTGGATCTTTGCAAGTAATTAATTTATCATTAAGAATTTTAATTTTCATTGTTAATTCTGTGAATTCTTTAGGAGGATTTACTTGGTAATGGTAAATTAGCTCTCCTTTAACATCGCAATCAATAAATACCCACATTTGATCTCTCTGAGACCAGTTCCATCTGTTTTGAGTTAATTCTCGTACCATATCAAATAAACTTTAATGAATTAATTTGGAAAAATGAATATTCTAAAGCTTATACCTGTTTATTAATAATGTTTTATTCGAGAGGATATATATTTTTTTTAGAAAAAACATGTTAACGAGGAAATAAATCATTTTATGTTTGCTTTAATTCTGAAAGCGTGCTTACTGCAGCTTCGCGAACATCAATATCTTTATCTTCTTGCAGCTTTATTAATAATGGAATTGTGTCAACTTTATTAAAATTCCGAAATGCTTTAATAAGATAAAGTTTTACAATCCAGTCATCATCATTAATTAAATCTTTTAATACTTCAAAAACGAGATTCCCTTTAATAACACTTAATATTTTTATAGCATATGTTCTAACATCCCTGATCTCACTACTTAAATCGTCGATTAAATGGTTGACGATTGTTTTTTTATCACTTTCACTTAAAAGTTTATACATTCTGAAGAATAGATTAGGAGGAAGGCCCTCATAGGGAAAACTTTTAGAAGAGCTTTCGAACTCAATGCTTTCACCTCTTTGATCTTGTTGTACTTTTAATTCAACGATTAAATCACTGAGTTGTTTGTTAGCATTCTCAAACTTCTGCAATTCAAGATTTGCATTGTATAATTCTACGTCTTTTTCTAAAATTTCATCCTGTAAATCAATGAATTTTTGATTTTCAAAAGTTGTTTTTTCTCCCAATTCTTTTTCCATTCCGGTATTTCTTTGTTTTAAATTTTCTATTATGGAAATATTAGTGTTAACGAGGTTTTTCAAATCATTATTCTCAATCTCTAAATCAAATAAAATCTTATTTAAATCTTCAATCTCATTGCTATCTCCCTCATTTTTAGGTAATTCTTCTTGAAGTTTTACTGCTTCTTCTAATTTTTGTTGCATGTAATTTACCTTTTCATGGTATTGATCGTTATCGTAAGTTAATTGGTCGATAATTTTATTTGCTTCAACTATTTCGTGTGAGAATTGATTTTTTAAGGTTTCTTTCTCTTGATTTTGTTTTTTTAGATTTTCTATCTCTTGTTTCGAAGATTCAATTTGAACGCGATTGATTCCGTTCTCTTCAGTTAATTTAATAATTAATTTTTTTGCGTCTAACAAATCTGAATTTTCTTCACCTGAAGCTCCTTTATAATTATCCAATTCATTTCGGAGGTTTGTCAAAGTATTATTTAGTTCTTCAATTTTTAATCGAAAAATTTCGTTTTCTTCTGCTAATTGGACTATTTCTTTATTAGCATAGATTATTTCTTCGCTTTCTCCTTCAAATTTTTGAACATTTTCTAATTCCATAGTAATTTCTGCAATCGTTTGCTGAAGAATTTCAATATCTTTATCTTTTTTTATAATATCTTGTCTTTGTTGTGTTACCAAATCTTTTAGAACAGAAACATCTTTAGGTATATTTTCGTCTTGAATACTCGAAAGTTTTGAATTTTGGTTTTGAATTATTGTCCTCTGTTCAGCGATAGTAAAGTTTAAATGTTGGACTTCCTCTTTCAAATACCTAATCATAGTTTCTAAATCGGAGTGCGCTTGATTCGCAGAATCAACCGAATTTATCAAGTCTTTTAGTTCTTTACTCATTTTAAACGCAAATTAATGTTCTAATTTGAATTATTAATAAAGCTATAAGCTAATAAATCTTTCTGATCGTAAATTTTAAAAAATATTCATGATTTGTATTTCAAATAATACTATATCTATTTAACTAAAATAATTAAAATTACATAAACATTCAAAAAGGAGGCTTATAATATGGGAGATGAAGATTTATGTAATGAGTATAACAAAAAAGATAATTTCAATGAGAATTTTGATCTCCGGGATGATGATTTTGAAGATGATTGGGATGACGATGATATTTATGCTGATGATGAAGATGTTGATGACTACAACGATGGAGAATGGGATGAAGAAGATATCTAAAACATATTACTCGTTATGTTAGTGAAAAAATGGAAAAATAAAAAAGTTTGTCGGATGAAATTTACTTCGTAAAGTTATGAAAGCTCAATTGTTTTTATTTTATCTCCTTGTTTAATCTTGTTAACTACATTTTGATCTACAAAACTTACTACTTCTCCAAAGATCGTGTGTTTGTTATTTAAATGAGGAGTAGGGACGTGAGTAATGAAAAATTGCGAACCATTCGTACCCGGTCCAGCATTTGCCATAGCTAATATACCAGGTTTATTGAAGACTTTTCTTGATTGGAATTCGTCTTCGAAAGGATACGACACTTCTCTTCCTTGATATGGAAAAGATTTTATATCTACTGCGCTTGGACCACCCGTACCGTTACCAAGAGGATCGCCCCCTTGAATCATAAAGTTAGCGATTACTCGATGAAAGCTTATTCCGTTATAGAAACCTCGTTTTGCTAAAAACAAGAAACTTGAAACTGTCAGTGGAGCATCCTCGTCGAATAAGGTAAAATTGATATCTCCTTTAGTTGTTACTATTTTTATGTTTGTCATAATACTTGTCTAATGCGGTATTATAAAAAAATATTTTTAAAAAATATTTATCCTCTATAAACAAATGATTATCGCAACAAAATATAAAAACTTTTAACTTACTAGAGATAAAACAGTTTTAGAATACATTAAAAGTTCAGAAACTGCCCAAGTAATATGCTAAAAAATAACGATATTTCTTACTTCTTTGATCCTAAAAGCATTGCAATAATAGGTGCGAGTTCAAAAGCAGGAAAAGTAGGATATAATGTATTGAGAAATATCGTTGAATCAAATTATAAGGGCAAATTATTCCCTATTAATCTTAGAGCAGAAGAGATCCTTGGATATAAAGCATATAAGAGTGTACTAGATGTTCCAGAAGAAATAGACATAGCTATATTTGTAATTCCCAGTAAGTTTGTAAACTTTATAGCAGAAGAATGTGGAAAGAAAAATATAAAGGGATTAGTTATTATCACTGCAGGTTTCAAAGAAATCGGTGGACTAGGAATTACTCGAGAACAAGAATTAATCCAAATTGCTAAGAAATATAACATGAGAGTTATTGGACCTAATTGCTTAGGTTTAATTGGTATAAATTATAATGGTTCCTTTGCTGCTAATACACCTAAAAAGGGGGAAATAGCCATGATTTCTCAGTCAGGAGCCATGTTAACGGGAATGATGGATTATTCCATGGATCAGGCATTCGGATTTTCTTGTAATATAAGCTTAGGTAATAAAGCGGATATGGACGAAGTTGATTTTATTGAATACCTTGCTAACGATCCAGATACAAAGGTAATTTTATGCTATTTAGAAAGCATTGAAAACGGAGAAAAATTTCTTCGAGTCGTTCCTAAAGCGGTACGTAAAAAACCGATCATTATTTTAAAATCAGGAGTTAGTGCAGCAGGTGCTCGAGCTGCTTCAAGCCATACTGGAGCTTTGGCTGGATCTGACATAGCTTACGATTTAGCTTTCAAAAAGTGTGGAGTCTTAAGAGCAAATTCAATTGCAGATCTTTTTGATTATGGAGAAATCTTTTTGTATCAACCTATACCAAAAAAAAACTCCTTTGCTATTATCACTAACGCAGGGGGACCAGGAATTGTGGCAACAGATGCATTTGAAAGAGAAGGATTAAAATTTGCTCAATTTTCTGAACCAGTTTTACATTTGTTAAGAGAGAATTTACCCGCTGAGGCAGCAATATTTAATCCAATAGATATAATAGGAGACGCATCGCCTAAACGTTATGAATTTACTATTAAAACAATTTTTGGATTAAACCACGAAACAGGCCAAGGCTCTATCGAAGAAGATGATATTACAACCCATGGTGCTCTCATAATTATGAGCCCCCAAGCTCAAACTAAACCAGCTGATGTTGCAAAACTAATTTATGATATAACCTCGAAATCTTTATCTGATAAACCGATTGTGTGTGCGCTTATAGGTGGAGTTTCTATGGCAGAAGCTACCAAATATTTAAAACAGCACCACATACCCTGCTATCGATTTCCCGAAGGAGCTGCCAAATCGCTTAAAGCTATGGTAATATATAATGGCTTTCTAAATAAACAAATTATAGAAGATTTAGAAGTAGCAAAATTTAAAGTAAAACAGGAAAAAGTAAAAGAAATATTCCAAAAAGTCAGAGCCGATGAGAGAACTGTTCTGTTAAGCCATGAAACGAGTGAAATCTTTGATATTTACGGAATTATTTCACCGAAATCAAGATTAGCAAAAACACCAGCAGAAGCGGGAAAATGGCAACGTGAAATAGGAAAATCTGTTTTAAAAATAGTTAGCCCTAATATTATACATAAAACTGATGTAGGGGGAATAATCTTAAATATTGAAACCGAACAAGAAGCTTTCGAAGCGTATGTACAAATCATTGAAAATGCTAAAAAATTTGGTCCTCAAAGCGCTCGTATTTATGGCGTTGAGGTCCAAGAAATGATAGATTTTAAAAAAGAACTAAAAGTGAACGAAGTAATTATCGGAATGTCTAAAGATCCACAATTTGGACCTCTATTGATGTTTGGTACAGGAGGAATCTATGCTAATTTCATGAAAGATGTATCTTTCGCGTTGTCATATAAGTTTACTAAGGAAAATGCTAAAGAGTTAATCGAAAACACTAAAATCTATAGTTTATTGCAAGGAGTTAGAGGAGAACCCTCTTCTGATATTGATGCGATAATAGAAGTTTTGTTAAGACTATCCCAACTTGTAAACGATTTTCCAGAGATTGTGGAAATAGATATCAATCCTCTACTTTCATTTGTTAAAGGGTATAGTGCAGTTGACATTAAAATTACGATTTCGCGTTAATATTGTTAATATAATTAAATCTAAAAAAATAATTAAAAATAATTAAAAAAAATTAAGAAAAAGTGAGTAAAGTGGTAAAAGTATTTTATTTGTGCTCTTTACAAGAAAGAGCTGGAAAAAGCTTTCTTTCTATTGGTTTTATTCAAAAATTACAGAAAGAAGGGAAACGATTTGCGTACTTTAAACCGATTGGGTGCCCAAGAGGAGCGTATAGTTCCAAGGCGGACAAAGACATTGAGTTTATTTTACAAACTGTCTATAAGGATCGAAACCCTTATGATTTAGTTTGTCCGATTTCTATTCCTGATTCATATTATGTTGATTTAATTGATTCTAGTAGAAAGATAGAGTATATAGAAACGATAAAGTCGGCATACGATAAAATCGTTAAGGATGTTGATTATATGATTGTAGAAGGAGCACCTTCAATTCGAAAATTTGTGAGAGTAGGAATCGATGATGTCAGTATCGCAAAAGCTTTAGGCATAAATGACTTAATCTATATCTGTCCCGAATCTTCAGATAATTGTATAGATAATATATTTTTTACGAAAAATTACTTTGAATCCAGGAATGTTAGGATGTCTGGAATTATTTTTAATAAAATAGACCTTGAATACATAGCAAGAATCAGAGAGCTTCAAAAAGACCATATTGCTAAATATAACTTACCGGTATTAGGTATAATAGAAAGGAGCATTCAATTATTTTCTCCCCGTGTGAATGAAGTGATGGAGGCAATAGGTGGTGAATTTATCAACGAAATAGCGTCAGCAGGCTTGAATAATACTGTTGAAACTATTATCATCGGAGCCATGAGTGCCCAAGCTGCTCTTAAATACTTAAGACAAGTAAAAAAAGCGGCTATAATTACAGGTGGAGATCGCGCAGATCTTGCGTTAGCGGCGCTAAACGAGGATGTATCCGTGCTTATTTTAACTGGTTTTATACAACCCGATGCGAAAGTGATTACGGTAGCCAATGATAAAAACATTCCAATTATTCTTAGCCCTTCTGATACATATACGACAATGAGAAATCTTGAGAGATTGAAGCCAGGAATTCAAAAGGATGAAATTGAGATCGTATTAAAATTGATTGAAAGCCAAATAGACTGGGATTTTTTATTAAAATAAAATAGTCTTGAAAGAAAACAAATTAAATTGTATACACAATGACAACCAACACTCTAATAGGATTCTAAACTTGCCTATTCTTATTTTTCAAATCATTTTCCAGCAATCTGTTAATTTTTTTTACATTTTACGGTCCGTATCTATAAATCCTAATATTTTTCCACACAAGGGACACTAAAATATTTTCAATTTCAAACTAAACTCACCTTTGAATCCTCGAGGTCGTTCACATCCTTTTTTATCTAACACTGTGATATTGAAATCGTTTAAATGAAGTTTTTTTTCACAATACGGGCATATTGGTTTAATATTAGCAGGAGAATTAAAATTAAATCCACATTTAGGGCATATTTGTTCACTAATCTCCATATATTTCCCACATTTCAAACATTATTTATAAACCTTAAGTTATACTATACAAGTAGTTATTTAATTCTTGAATTTCGAATAGCTATTATAAAGTATTAAGGTATATCCATTTATATATATTATAATTAATGATTTTTGATAAAATTAAAAAAAAAGATTAATTAAAATTAAAAAACCATCTAAATGATTACTAGAATAGGCCACCAAGTCCCATCACGATTAAGAAAATCACTAACAACGGTAAGATAAATAGAATAAATACTATACCGATGATTCCTAGAATAAGACCCGCAATTGCCATACCCTTGGATTCGTCTGCAATAATCCCGATAATTCCAAAAACTATAGCTGCACCTGGTAAATAGAACCCACTAAAAGGAAGATTGAATGGAAGCAAACCGAATATTAACCATCCAATAAAACCTAATATTCCGCAAATTAAAGCAAGAATTCCAAATACTTTTCCCATTTTATTCACAAATTTTCGTTTTATTAATTTCTATTTAAAGTATGATAATCTTTATTGAGCTGATAATCTATAAAAAGTTTTCCATAAAACTAAAAAAAAGGAATTATCTTTTATTTAAATTCAATTATATCATTTTACTGTTCTGATTCAAAACTTGGGCAAAAAAATGCCTCAAACGACACTTTTTTACAGCAATGTGTGCAAAATTGTGGTTGTTTGTCATAATCTTCTACTTCTACTTGAATCGTCAAAAACTTAGAAGGTGATTCGGATGATTTAATTGGACTTGAAATACCATGCTTTAAGTTAGAAAATTCTGCTTAGGTTTCTGATTCTCTTTTTTTTGCTTTTTTAATACAGAATTCGTTTAAACCAAGAAAATTATCATCATATAAAGCGAACTAAAAATATTCCAGAATGAGCTATAATCTACTTGAAAAGCGTCTAAAAGATATAACAATGTAAAAACAAATCCGATGGTTGTTCCAATCGAAGTTATAAGCGATAGATAATAGGTCCAATCATTAGAAGGTTCCACTATATTTTTTTTATAGGAATCTAATAAATATCTTAATTTTTTTCAATATGTCTCATAAAATAGAATTTAGTCTGGTTTTTCTCCAAAACTAGTAATAATTCAGTTAAAAATTGCGAAAGAAAAAACAATTGTTTGATTAAAGTTAAATTATTTAAGAATAATTAAAAGATATTTAACATTGATTTTTAATTTAAAATGTTGAAAATACATCCGTGTATCTATATCTAAGTGGTGAAAATCTTTAAAGTCGCTTTAGTAAACCCTGGACCTGGAGAAATTTTAGAGAGAGGCAGAATTGTTGCAAATGCAGATCATATTTATCCACCTTTAGGAATTTGTTACTTAAGTTCTGTATTAAAGAATGAGAATTATCAAGTTGATTTAATTGACCAAGCTGCCATGGGTTTCAATTTGACCCAAATAG
>JAGXNP010000075.1 GCA_019894885.1 Promethearchaeota archaeon
GTGCAAATTGATTAAATACCCAACGAGAGTTGTAGTTCCAATGTCAAATGCGATTCCGAAACAATCTTTGGTTTTATTACCTGCTTCGCAATCTATTAATTTTTTATTATTGTATAATGTTAATGAAATACGATGCTGATCTTCTCTTAAAACGAGGGGAATTTTTCTTATTGTATCAATGTCAAACGAAACTTCTCTAAGAATTCCTGTATTATCCTTGGCTGACGAAAGAGAAGAAAAAATTCTCTCAATATCAGGAATGGGATTTTCTAATGTTGGTTTATTAATTTCAACATAGATTTTCTTTACATTTGGATTAAGCTTTATTTTTTTAGATTTTCCCGAGGTCAATATCTTAAAATCTTCACCAAGTATATCTTTGGGAAGAAATATCCTTAACTGGGGTGGTTGACGTGTTTTAACTGACTGGATTTGTGTGTTTTTTACTCTACTTTGACAAGCCAATCTCCAGTTTTCTCTAATCTCCGACTGCGTTAGATATTTCATTTCAGAGTTTGTTGGAGGATTTAAAAAATTCATTCCTTCTTGAACCAGTATTTTACACTTTCCACATGTTCCCTTACCAGCGCAAAGGGACTGCACACGGATACCTGAATCAATCAGTAATTCATAAAAGGTCTCATCCTCGGTGTAGAAGAGTCTTCTCGAGATCGGTTCAATATCGACTATAATCTGATTATTATTGCTATTCACGAAAGGTCCTCTTCTTACCTTTTTTAAAATGAGGTTAAAGGTTAGTTTTTAATAGTAGAATTAATCATCTAAATATAAAAAGTTTAATTAATAAATCAGTTTAATTTATTGTAGGAAAATAAATTCACGCTTCACTTATACTTTTTTCTAAATATTAAAAGAGGGTTTTAGATAAAGATGATGGGAAATGAAGAACTTGCTCAAGAAGCTTTAAAGTATCTCAATTTAGCGCAAAAATTTGAGAATGAAAAAAATTTGAAAAAGCTGTGGAGAGTTATGATTTAGCAGCAACTTATCTTAAAAATAGCGGCTTTTTGATGGATAAAATAAGTGATATCTATTCTAGGATCGAAGAATTAAAAGATTTTGCAAAACAAGAGATATTATATAATCAAGCAAGTGCAAAAAATCAACTTGAGCAAATACAAGAACAAGCTTTTTCTTTGTTGGATGGAGCTCAAAAATTAGAGATTGATGGGTTTTTGGAAGACGCAATTGAGCAATATAAGACAGCAATCAAATTGCTAATTCAAACAGGTTGGTCTGAAGCTCAATTAAGTAATTTACAAAGCAAACTAATAACATTATCAGAAAATTTAAAACACCATAAAGCAGTGACCAAAGCCAAAATTGGGGAAGTTCAAGAACAAGATAATATTCCCAAAGAAATTAAACCACAGGTTGTTAGCACGTTTGGAGAAAAGAAGAGTGCTGTAAAAGCTGAAGAATTAAAGAAGTTTAAACAGATGAAACAGCAAGAGCAAGAAATACAAAACAACGCGTTTAAGTTTATTGATAATGCAAAGTTTTTTGAAAACGATAAGAATTTCGATAAAGCAATCGAGAATTACGAAAACTCTGTAAAATTATTGAATTCTATAGGCTGGCACGACCAAACAAAGAGTATCAACCTAATTATTGAAAAATTAAAAAATGACAAAAAAGAGTATGAGCAATTTAGAACTAAGAAACAAATAGAACCAATATTTACTAAAGAAGAGACTGATGAGTACGAAGGGATAAGGACAGATATCTATAGGGATGAAGAAAAAATACAAATTGAGGCATTTAATTTAGTGGATTTTGGTAAAAAATTGGAGAGAGAGAAGAAATACGATCAGGCGGTTATTAAATTTCAGAAAGCAATTGATTTGTTTAAATCCATTGAATGGGATTCTTATATTCAACCAGTTATCAACTTTATCAAAAATATAGAAAATAGGCAGTCGCGCGAAGAAGAAGAGATTATTATAAGGCATAAAAGGGAGGACCAATTAAAAAGTCTACAAGATACGATATATTTTAAGGAAAAAGATGAAATTATTGAAACCGCAAGAGAACTGGATAAGAGAAGATTAGAATACGAACAAAAAAGAAAAGAAAATGTGAGGAAAGAAGAGAAGTTGTTTACAATTTTAGATGACGCGGATAGAATACTAAAAGAAGAATCTGATTATAACAAAGCAATTAATAGGTACACAGAAGCATTAGGATATCTAAAGGAATTAGGGACAGATTGGGAATCGCATGCTTCTACAATTGAAGAAACTATTTTAAGTATTAAAAAGTTAGAAGAAAACAAAATTGAAAAAGATTTAGAGCACCAAACTAAATTAGAACAACGCAGAAAAAGTGATCTAGAATTTCAGCAGCTCACCTCAATAGAGTTAGCAAAGGAAAGAATAAATATAAGGCAGAGAGAAAGCACTTTACAAGAAAAAAGAGAAGAATTAGAGCAAAGCGAAATACGTAAAGCTGACGCGTATAAAGCTTTAGATGAAGCAGATTATTTTATAAAAAAATCTGAGTTAGATAACGCAATTGCTGCTTATCAAAAAGCGGGAAATATCTTCGCAAGTATACAATGGAGTGACGAATTACATTTAATTGAAAATTCTATAAGGGAATTAGAAAATAGGAAAAAAGAACAATCGTTAACAAAACAAAAAGAAATGATGAAATCCATAGAGAAATTTAAGGTTGAGCAGCAGTTTCAAGAACAGATATCAAAACAACTCCGATTAGAAAGAGAGAGTTTAAAACAGAAAAAAATCTTGTTAAGAGATCAGAAAGCGGAATTAATCCATCGAGAGAAGAGAAAAGATGAAGCGTTTAAGATATTGGAAGATGCTCACGTCTATCTTGAAAAAGGCGATTTTAATAAGGCAATTGAATTCTATCAGCAGGTAGCTGGTATTTTTGCTGAAATTCAATGGTATGATGAAATGGAAAGGATAGGGAACGCTATAATCGAAATCGAAAATAAAAAACGAGATGCTAATCTCAAAAAACAGAGAAATATGGAAATTCTTATCAAGAAAGAAAGAGAGGATAGAGAATTTCAAGAAAAAATAATCAAAGATATGAGCGCAAAGAGAAAAAAACTAGAAGAAAGAGACATTGTTAAGAAAGAGCGCGAAAATGAAATTACTTTTAGAGAAATGCAAAAGGAAGAAGCGTTTAAAATCTTGGATGAAGCTCAAAACTATCTTTCTTTAGGAGAATTCGATTTAGCAATTGAAAGTTATAGAAATGCAAATCAAATTTTTGCTCAAATTCAATGGATCGAAGAAATTGTGCTTATTAACCAGACAATTAACAAAATCGAAAATGAAAAGAAGGAACTAGAAATTAGGAAACAAAGGGAGTTCGAGAAATTAATCAAAGAAGATGCCGAAAACAGACAATTTCTTATCAATATTAAAATTCAAAGAGAAAGAGAGAAAAGATTAATTCAAAGAGAAAGGGATATTTTAGAATCAAAAAAGCAATTGAGTTCTCAGAACATTTTAAAACAACAAGAAGCGTTCAAAATCATTGAAGACGCTGATGATTTTTTAGCAAAAGAAAATTATAATAAAGCCATTGAAGCGTATCAAAATGCGCTCAATTCACTCAAAAATATAGGATGGACGGGAAAATACATTTTATTATTAGAAGAGTCAATTCGAAATCTGCAATTTAAAAGGGACGAAAAGGAGCGCCAAAAATTACTAGAAAAAGAAAAACTACGAAAGCAACTCGAAGAAGAAAGAGAATTTGAGAGAAAAGTGATAGAGAGTTTTCAAAAAGAAAGAGAGAAAATGCTGTCAAAGAAGATCGAGCTTCTTAAAAAAGAAGATATGAAGAAATTGATTGAGACAAAGAAGTTGGAAGCCTTTTCCATAATGGATAAAGCAGAACAACTATTAACAGAAGGGAAGTATGAAGAATCTATAGAAAATTATTACAAAGCAGAGTTAATCTTAATTCAGATTCAATTTCCTACTGAAATAATAAAAGATACTATCATAAAAATTCAAGAAAAAAAACGGGAAGCCGATATATCGAAACAACAAGAGTTAGAAAATGAAATTAGAAAACAAGAAAAAGAGAAACACTTTCTTCAGACCGTTGCTAATAACATGAAATACGAAGAAAAACAAATGAGAGTTAAACAAATTGAAATTAAGAAACAAGAAAACCTTAAATTACATTTGGAGAAACGCAAAGAAGCTGCTTTCGAATTGTTTGACGAAGCTGAATTATATATAAAGCGTGCAGATTACGATAAAGCATTAGAGTATTATAGAAGCGCGGAGCTAGTACTAAATGAAATCAACTACCCTACGAATTCGATTAAAGAGTTAATCGTTCAATTTAAGGAGAAGAAGAGAAGCCTCGATCTCCAAAAACAAAAAGCACTTGAACGAAAACTTCAAAAAGAGCGTGAGGAAATTGATTTTCAAAAGAGAGTTGCGGAAAATATTAGCAAAGAAAGAGGTCGCTTAAAGTTAAAAAAGGTTGAAGATGAAAAATTAATTTTAACGCAAGCACTTATAGAAAGAAAAAAAGATGAAGCTTTTAATATTTTAGATGAAGCTGAACTACACATTAACAATTCTAAGTTTGAATTAGCTATTACGAGTTATAGGAAAGCAATGTTAATTCTTAATGAGATACATTTTCCAACAGATTCCATTAGCGCTATGATCTTTAAAGCGGAAACGCTCAAAAAACGAAGAGAACAAGAGGATGAACAAAAGTTAAAAAGAGAATTCGAACGATTGAAAGAAGAAAGGAATTTAGAAAGCATATTAAAGGAAAGAAGACGTCAAGAAAGAGAAAAGAAGAAAGCTCAGCAGATTGCAGCTGAACAAAGAGAAAGAATTATTCAAGAACAATTAACATTTAGAGAAGCAGCATATTCTCTCTTAGAAGATGGCGGAAAATATATTAAAGTGAGCACTCCTGATTACGACAAAGCAATATCTTTATATATTCAAGCAAGAGATTTATTAGCTGAAAAAATAGGTTGGAAACCCGAAATTACTAATTTAAACACTTTAATCAAGGATTTAATCCATGAAAAAGAATTTTATTTAGAAAAGAAAAAAGCAGAAGAAGAGACTAACATTAAAAGACAACAAGAATACGAACTTTTTCGCGAAGAGATGAGGAAACAACAAATGGAGACTGAACTTAGGAAAAGAGAACAACAAAAGAAATTTAAGACATTATACGAAACTCAGAAACAAACTGAAAAAATAAAAGAAGAAGGATTAAAACTTATAGATGAAGGGAAAGAATTAGCAACTAAATATGATTTTACGGCTGCTTACATGAAATTTAATAACGCAATTACTAAGTTTAAGGAAATTGGTTGGAGCGAACAAACAAAATTTATTAAGAAAGAGATTGAGAACGCTAAAAAATTTGAGCAAAATGTAATTGAAAGTAATCGGAAAATAAAAAGAATTCACCAAGAACTAGAAAACCAAAAGTTAAAAGAAGAGCGTAAAAAAAAAAAGGAAGAGCAAGAAATTAAAGGCGCAATAAAAGAAGTAAGTGTTTTAGCAGGAGAAGTTTCAAACCTAATAAAAATTAAAAAAGAAAAAGAAGAGTTACAGTCTCAGCAGAGAAGAGAAATAGTTGTATCTAAATCTAAGGAATTCCGTAAGGACATGCAAAATTTATTAAATTTGAAGCAAGATTTAACACGGGAATTGTCTGAATCAAAAGAAGCATTAGAGAGCAAGAAAAAAGAAGCCGAACTAGCAAAGGATAAAGAAAAGGCAGACGAAATAAAGAAAATGTTGAAGGAAATATCAAAAAACAAATAATCATATTTTCTTAACCTATATCTCTTTGATATACCCTCTGATATAATATTCTTGCGTAAACTAAACCTATAATATTAATTCCTAACAAAACCATAAAGATGATATTACCATATTCAAAAACCAGTCTTACTATAAAATTTCCCGATTCATTGTTTAGCAATTTTACTAACAAAAAATAATCTTGAAAAACGCTCGTGAAAACCCCCAATCTTTTTAATTGACGATCTGGAATTATTTGGTTTATAGTATTAGAAATCATCTTAGGTATCCCGAAAACGTTAGTTTCTTTATGATATAAATACATTTCAGCTTTCGCTAGACCAAGCTGCGCTAATTCGAAATAATAATGGTTAGGTGCCAGTCTAATTGGTAGACAATAAACGCTATAGTCTTCATTCAAAAAAAATTCAATTTCAGTACTAACATTAATTAGAACCGGCGGTTCCAAGGCGTCTAAAGCAGCATAACCTTGAACTACACCCCATCCTTGAATGTTGTCCTGAAAAACTCTTGGATTTGTAGTTTTAAGAGAAGTTAATGATATTATGCTTTTTAATTGCGATGGAGTTAGAGTTTCATCTTTTTCTAGCATTAAAGCAGCTAATCCCGCAACGAATGGAGTAGCTCCCGAAGTTCCTGATCTAAAACTATAACTGTTTGAAAAACCTATATCCGCACCATAAATCGCAACTGCAGGGGCACATACATCTGGTTTTCTGGTCATCTCAATAGTGGGGCCCTCAGCGCTATACGGATACATGTTACCGTCATAATCCACACCACCAACCGCAAATATTGCTTTATCAGAAGCAGGAGCGTTAATCGTACCATCTCCATTAGCTAAATTGGGATTACCATCGTTACCTGCTGCCGCAATTACTAAAATTCCTATATCTGCAAGTCTTCGAGTAAGTTTCTGAAGATATAATATGGAATAAATATTATTTGCTTCGGGTTTTGCTCCAAAGCTCATACTTACTATTTTTATATTTAAGATATCTTTGTTTAGAAGAATCCAATTAACTGCATTCTCAAATATAGTCGTATTTGTTTCTCCGCTACTATCAAAAATTTTTAATATAACAAATTTAATGCCCGGTGCGACACCTCGATATTCACTTGAATTACCACCCAGAATAGATGCTGTCCATGTACCATGCCCATTATCATCTTGTGGATTACTGGATTTATTGTTGATAAAATCAACGTACGTAATAATCCTATCATTCCAATTCAACTTACCATCGTTAGTAATAACGCTGTGGTTACTAAAAATACCAGTATCTACCACAGCAACAGTTATATTATTTCCGGTTAATCCATATTCATTATCGGTGTCTCGTAATCCAATATGATCGCTAGCATTGAATGTAGAGCTAATTTCTAATTTATTTGGCAAGATCTGAAGCGAGTTATCTACATTCCAACTCGTTAAATGTAAATCGTCTGGATGAGAAATATTATAACTAAAAATGCCAATAATTAAAAATTGGGAAATAGGGAGAACTATGAAGATGATAATAATTAAATAAGGCTTTCTCAAAAAGAAACACCAAAAGAATTTAAATTTTCTTGAAGGATAATTAATATATATTATAATAAAATTTAGGGATATTTAAAATGACAGAAAACAAGGAAAATATCAAAAAATCTCGTATGTACGCCCGCCAACAATTAATTGACGGTTGGGATCAAGAAATTGTAAGTAAAGGTTGTATTATGATTGTTGGTGTGGGAGCCTTAGGTTGCGAAATAGCAAAAGATTTTGCATTAATGGGTATTGGAAAAATAGTTTTAGTGGACCTTGATACCATTGAAACATCTAATTTATCCCGTCAGATGTTATTCAAACCAGGGGATGAGGGTCGTCCTAAAGCAGAAGTCGCAGCTGAAAGACTTAAAGACATGAATCCTTTTTTGAAAGTCGATTTTTATTTTGAAAAACTCCAAAAATTACCAATGTCGGTGTACGAAGAATGCGATGTCATCATTGCCGCTTTAGATAACTTTAATGCAAGGTTAGATTTGAATAAGATTTGTCTTCGGATGAAAAAACCAATGGTAGAGGGAGGAACAGTAGGATTTGAAGGTCATGTACAAGTAGTTATTCCTAAAGATTCAGCGCTCGAATATAAAAACAGAGAAATTGAAATCGAAAACATTGTAGAAACAAGAATGTGGGAATTTGATAATCCAGAGTACTTAGATGCACAAAAAGAAATCGAACAACTAGAATATTTGATAGAGAAGTTGAAGCAAGAGAAACTCGAACCATTTAGAAAGTTAGTAAGAAAACAGGTAGAAGCAGAATTTGATAATAATTATGCGGAGGATGTTTTGAATATAACGCCTTGTTACCGATGTTTAGTTCCAATCCCTCCTGCAGATGATAAATTAGTCGCGGCGTGTACTTTAAAAGGGCTTCCAAGAAATAGGAACCATTGCGTTATAAAAGCAGAGGTAATTTTCGAAAAAGATTACGGATTTAAACCTGATATGAATGTTGATGATGATGTGGTAAAACTAATGGCTTTATCTCAAAAAGAATTGGAGAATTTAAGGGGTAGAGTTTTCGATGAGAATGTTTCTGAAGAAAAGTTAGAAACGCTTACACCAGAAGAGATTACGGAGTGGAAAGAAAATATTAAAGAAACTTTCGGAGATGATTATAAATTTGAAGAAATGGAAAACATCTTAGGTAATAAAATTGCTGCAATTCAATCAGTAAGCTCTATAATCTCTAGCATTCAATCGCAAGAAGTCTTAAAATTGCTATTTCGATTACGTGGAAGAAATATCGGTCCACCTATGGATCCTCCTTACCTTAATTATAATGGCGTTTATGGCCAATTTGATCAATTAGATATTATCAAACGGGAAGATTGTTTAGCGTGTGGAAATATTGAAGGTGAAGAAAATGTACAATTAGTTGTTCCTTTTGATGCAGATATAGGCTATATTTTCAAAGCTATGAGAATATCAGGTCATGCTTTAGAACCCATTTTATGGATGATCACTAACCCTATTAATAAAGAAATGTATTGGAATCCTTATATGAGCGGTGAATTTAAGGATCCAACCATAAAACTAACGACATTAAAAATAAAAAGCAACGATATAATAACTCTCTCTCCACTCGGAAAAGCAAAAATGGAATCAGAAATTAAAAAATACAACGTAATTATTACTTTTATGTAAAAATTGTTATTCCTTTTTGTAAAATCCAACTATGGTTGTTATGATTTTTTCATATTTCTTACATGGTTAATTAGCGTGTCGATGTAATATGACTCTACACCAGCATTAGATCCCGCTAATAAGTCTATTTCTGAGTCGCCAAAGTAGATAATATCTTCAGCATTAACTTTGAAATAATCTAAGATTTTCAGTAAGCCATCGGGTTCCGGTTTCCATTTTCTAACGTCTTCTCGCCCTACAAAAAATTCAAATTTATCAAGGATTCCTGCCATCTTAAGTGATTTGAGAATGGTTGATCGCGTGTTGAGCGAAAAAACCGCTAAATTAGCGCTATGAGAGACTCCAAATAACTCTTTATTATTAAGAAAAAAAATTGTTTCTTTAATGGACTCGTTCCTCGTTATATTTTCAAGTTCGTATTGCCGTATAAGGTTAAAATTCAGTTGAAGTTCTTCCTCATCCCCTTTTTCAACGATTTTAGACAAAATTGCCGACATACTATGGTAATTGATAGCTTCTCGATACTTTTCAGTAAATCGGGAAGTTAAAGCCTTAAATAATGAATGCCAATCCGCAGCCAATCTTACAATAGTACCATCTAAGTCAAAAACAATAACTTTTTTACCGGTAAATGAGAGTGGTATCTTTCTTGTCATGCGCTCGAAAAAATCTTCCTCTATTAATAATTATGATAATCTCATATCCAAATTAAGTTTTAACAGAGAATTTTATAATGGGTTTATAAGCGAGAATAGAATTTTGCCTTATATCCTAATTTATGAAAAGGACATTTCTGGATCTATTTCGACTGTCGTTACTCTATCTTTTAAGCTTTCTGACGCTTCATCTATAGAATTAATCCCTCTATAATTCTCAATTTCTTTGATGGGAAGGTTTAAAAAAAGCGTTTTACATTGCCTAAATTCTTCGTTTTGGACAAAAAAATTCGTTTTACCCTCGATTAATTTAAGCGCAATAAACTTGTTTCTTTCTAACTTATTTACGGTTTTCTTCTTAATCTCTTCTCCAGACTGCATAATATCTAATGATCTTTAATTATATTCTTCCTTATAGAAAAAAAATAGAATAAAATTGCCAAAATCGTTATTTAGGTTTAATCCATGGCATATTTTTTAGTCCAAGCGGTAGCTTTCGCCTCAAACTTCTTTTGAGCTCTAAAATATTGTTCGCCCGCCTCGTGGTTAAGAGGATCTCCAGGATTAAAGAAGGGGGGTTCAACATGCATCATACCTTTTAAGGCTTCTGTGATATTAGTTAAAGTTTTTGAAGGGGTCCAGCCTGATGCGCCAGTGGAAGCGTCTACCTTGCCAACTAGGTCCGGATTAATCAGATCTAAACATATATTAAGTTTTCCTGGAGGTATGCTGCTGTCTATATTAGGGTGCCACATTAGTGTAACTGCGTATGCGTATGGAGGAGCAAATGGATAATTTTCAGGGAACTTGATTTCGAATATGAATTTTCCTTTTCCGTAGGGAGTTCCTTCCTTTCCTATTATTGTAAGTCGAAGGTGATCAATACTGCGCCCCCATGGTTCGATGATAACATTAGGATCATCCTTGTACGTTTCAATAGCTTCCGTATAATCGGTTTCTTCTCGCATTAAATTTCACTTCTTTTTTGAATTTTTTAAATTATATTAAATATTAGTTAGAGTTTTCTTTAAAAAAATTTGTGCTATTTTAGATTTTTATTATAAATAGAACAGATTACAAAATCTACCAAGATTGAAAAGATTTATTTTTGTAAATTATAAATCCCTTCATTCATGCTACATCTAAAAGAAAATCGTAAAAATTATATTACTACATTAATTTAAAAATATATCAAGTCTCTACCCCCCTTAGCTCAGTTGGTCAGAGCGCGCGGCTGTAGATCAATATCGCATACTAAGGTTTTTACCTATGAAGTATTGTCAGCCGATACCGTGAGGTCCTCGGCTCAAATGGGTTTTCCGTTTAGGAAATTATGGGTATCCGAGAGGGGGGACTATTTTTTCTATATATTGTTTTTAATCTTCCTTCTATAATCAACTATTACAAAACCAATTAAAATTAAACTAAGCAATAGAAAGAACGACATTTCATAGCCAGGTATCGCTTGATCGCCATTTTGAACTAATGAGTCCAATGATAGATCAAATTCATCTGTTAATTGAACCAAGACATAATTAATATAAATTAGACTTACTCGATAGGGCTGATGTGAAATATTAAAAGACAATTCGGTTGTTCCATTAATCCAGACTGTTTGACTAAAAATCAAGGAATTTAAGATATCGTATACATATAAAGGAACTTGTTGGGAGTAATTATAATCGTTCAAAGGCTCATTTAGATCTATAACAGTTATATCTAAATTCTGAGTTTCAGAATTGTAAATGTTTCGTGTAATTGAATATTTTGGAAGTAAGAAATTATCGAACCAGGGGAAGAAAAACCAATCTAACGACTGCCCTACTACATCCTCGAATGCCAGCTGTATATCTGATAATATGACGATCTCAAATTGGTGTCTCTCAAAATATAACTTTAAACCTTCTAAAAAGGCTGTAAGTCCGATAGTTTGGCGTAACTTTTCAAAAACTAGCGGTGCTTTATGATAGGCGATATAGTTAAAATCAGTATCTGTAGCTATACATTCGTAAACTGTTTGATTTATTTTTGAACTAAACCCATTATTTGCATAGTAAACTCTCACTTCATCAATATAGCGCGTATATTGGAAATATTCCCAATCTCCATGATAATACTCTCCGTAGTAATCAGTTGACCAACAAGTTAACCCTTCGTCTAAAAATCCTACATCTATTTCGTCGTTTCCAACTAAGTTATACCACCACTGATGGCATATTTCGTGAGCAATTATTTTTTCTAAGAGTCTTCGTTCTACATCGAGAGGATACCCCCAGCTATCTATTGATTCCGAAATGTACACTTGATTTGGGTATTCCATACCACCAAAGATTGTGTATTCTTCTACGACATTAAGTGTCGGGTAAGGATATGTTCCAAAAGTATTATTAAAGAGATTTAAAGCATCTTCAGCATGATTTAAGGCAGAATTTTTCCAAAGATAATCGTCATTTAGAAGGAAATAGGTTGAAACATTTACTCCATTTGAAATTTTTGATTGTACTTGAAAATACTGTGAAGCCGAAAAAGTAACTTCCCGTACAGGATAAATAGGATTAAAGTGATACCATATGGTTGCGCCGTTTTCTAATTTTTCTTCTAAGTTTCCGGTAGCTGCTATTATCATTCCGTTAGGGGCGTCAATAAAGAAGTTATAATAAGCCATATCAAAATAAAATGGATCGCCTGTAGTTAAATAAGAATCTGTGTTCCAACCGTCTTCACTATCATAAACGCAAGGTATAGGATAAAAACTCGCAAACTTATAAATCCTCGATTGGTCGGCATCGCTTCCGTGAGAATTTGCTCTATCAATTCCTCCATCTGGAAGGGTTGCGTTAAATTGAATTATGAATTCTGCTCTTTTTTGAGGTTCTAAATTTGCAGTTAGGTTTACCCACATAATTTGCTGATTTGAATATACCTCAAACGGGATTGCTATATTTGGGTTATCTAAATCTGTTACATTTACAATTTCAATGAGACCAGGTCTTGTATCGTAGTCCATTCCGGATAAATAAATGTGAAAAGGAATTCTTGTATAGTTTACGCTATCGTCATTATAGAAATTCACCGTCAAATTTCCTTTAACAGAAGAGCTTGCTTCGTCCATGATTACAGATAAATTATATCGAGAGAAATTCCCGCTGATTTGAGCTAATTTTGGATAATCTTTAACCTTCTCAACAATTTCATCATCCAAATTAGATATAAAATTATTCTTTTGGAAATTAAAAGGGAGGATATAAGCAGAAGTAAAAACGCAATTTATAAAAAAAATACCTATTAAAAAGCAAGAAAATTTATGATTTTTTTTTTTCATGTTCTAATCAACCAAGTTCTTACAAAAATTAAAGAAACGTATCTTGATAAATATTTTTACAAACTTCTACTAACTTGATAAAATTCTTATTCTGACCAGTATTATTTTTTTTTATAGAAAGTTTGATTTTTTGATTAAAAGCAATGAAAAAGAAAAGAACTGCTGTTGTTGGTGCTGGTTGGTTTGGTAGGGCACACATAAGAAACTTTCATGATCTTTCAAAGCTTGTGGGAATATGTGATACCAACGAAACAAAAATAGAACCATTAGCAAAACAATATGATGGAGTAAATGTTTATACTAATGTAGATGACTTGATTAAAAACGAATCCATAGACGCAGTAAGCATAGTTACTCCACCCAAATACAT
>JAGXNP010000076.1 GCA_019894885.1 Promethearchaeota archaeon
TCCCAATATAGTTTTGGCATTATTAATCGTCAATAAGATGACAAAAAATTTATTCTTATTTTCCTTTTTAAATATAATTTTAAGTAATTAATTGTCAAACACGAAACCATGTCAACTGAAGAGATGGACGGATGGAGAAAAACTCATTATACCAAAGATATTACTTTGGATTTAGTTGAGAAAGAAGTAATTTTAGGTGGTTGGGTTAGAAATTATCGTGATTTAGGTGGTTTGAGGTTTATAAACCTTCAAGATGTCTACGGAGAGCGTCAAATCACCTTGAAAAAAGGCATAGTATCTGATGAGATTTTCGAAAAAGCTAAAGTAGGATATCAATATTGCCTTATGGTAAAAGGAACAGTTAAAGCCTTTGAAAAAGCTCCTGGTGGCATCGAAATTATCCCTATCGAAATAAAGATTTTAAATAAAACTCCAGAAAAATTGCCAATCGATATGACGGGAGAAACCACTACTGATTTAGATTTAAGGCTAAATAATAGAGCGTTAGACCTTAGATCAGTAAGGAACCAAGCGATATTTGCTATTAGAGGAGAAATTCTAAATTCTGCTAGAAAATTTTTACTTGATCACGATTTTAAAGAGATATATACTCCTAAAATTATTGGTTCAGCTACTGAGGGTGGAACAGAACTATTTCCAATTATGTATTTTGATAGAGAAGCTTTTCTTACTCAATCTGCCCAATTATATAAAGAACAATTGAGTGGTGTATATGAGAGAGTATTTGAGATAGGTCCAAGCTTTAGAGCTGAGAAAAGCCATACAAAACGCCACTTATGTGAAATAGTGCAGTTGGATATGGAAATTGCATTCGCTGATATGAATGATGTTCTAGAATTATTAGAAGAATTAGTTCAAAATGTCATTATCGGCATTCGAGATAAGCAGATGTCTGCTTTAAAGCTACTAGGAATGGAAGACAAGACCGTCGTCCCAGAAATCCCGTTTCCAAGATATACTTATGAAGAATTACTTGATCTATTAAATAATAAACTTAACCTAAAGATTGAGTGGGGAGAAGATTTATCAACAGAGGCTAATAGAAAACTCGGACAGGAAATCCCAGGTTATTACTATATAACTCACTGGCCGATGGCAATAAAACCATTCTACATTATGCCATCAAAAAACCCAAAATATAGCGAATCATTTGATTTACAAAAAGGTTGGCTAGAATTGACTTCTGGTGGTACAAGAGTCCATAACAAAGTACAATTAGAAAAAGCATTAGAAAATAAAGGACTTAATTCGCTTACTTTTGAATCCCATCTTAAAGCTTTTGATTATGGAATGCCTCCTCATGCTGGTTTTGGCTTAGGAATCGCAAGATGGCTAACAGTTTTATGTGGATTGGATGATATAAGAGAGGCGGTTATGTACCCTAGAACTCCTGAAAGATTGACTCCTTAATATAATTTATTATATTGAATATTAATAATAATTAATTTTACAGAATCATGGACGATAAATGTATCGAATCTTATATAAAAGCAGGTAAAGCAGTAAAGGCTGCTAAAGATTTAGTTAAAAACCTAATTAAACCTGGAGTGACTTTTTTAGAAATTGCGAACAAATGTGAAGAAGAAATTATCAATCAAGGTTGCGAATTATCATTTCCAATAAATATGTCTCTTGATAATCATGCTGCCCATTATAGCCCAACAATTGACGATCCAACAGTTGTACCTGATAGAGGATTGTTAAAAATAGATTTAGGGTCTCATAGTGATGGATATATTGCTGATTCTGCAATCACTATTAATATAAACAATGATCCTGAACTGCAAAACTATATTGATGCGGCTAAAGAAGCACTTGATGCTGCAATTAAACTTTTTAAGCCTGGAACAAAACTATATGAAATTGGAGAAGCGATTGCTGAAAAAATATTTAACCGCGGGTTGAGACCAATAACCAATCTTGGCGGCCACGAATTGAAACGATATAATCTGCATGCAGGTCCATTTGTTCCTAACTTTAAAGATTTAAATCACAATAAAGTTATAGAACCTGGTGAAGCTTACGCCTGTGAACCTTTCGCTACTTCTGGTATAGGAATTGTCGTCAACGGTAAGAAATCTTATATTTATCGATTTGCTAAGAGAGTTAAAAAAAACCTCCCATATGATGAATTAAACTACATGAAGAAAATAGAAAAACTTACTAACTACCTACCTTTCTCGCCACGTTTAATCGAAAAACATAATATTATCCCAAAAAACAAAATCCAAAAAATAATTGAAGTTTTTATAAGAAAAAGAATATTAGATCATTATCCTCTTTTAATAGAAAAGACTGGAGCTCCAGTTGCTCAACAGGAGCATACAATAATAATAGATCTAGATGGAAATCCAATTGTCACCACCTAATACAAAATTTATGGAAAATCTCACAAGTGTTATTCTTTGTGCTGGTGAAGGGAAACGCGCCAGAGGAATTGCGGATGAAATACCGAAGCCATTAATAAAAGTTGAATCATTAAATAATCAATCTATTCTTACAATTCTAATATCACATTTATATCGATTTGGTATTAAACCAATTGTAATAGTAACTGGATATTTAGGTAAGCAAATTGAGAAAGACATTATTTCATTTCAAGCAAAAAATCTATATAAAAGCAAAACGATAATAATCAACAGCGCTGAAAATCGATATATGTTAGGTCCTTTGCATTCTTTTCTAAGTATTACAAAAAATAAACGGGTTTTTAAAACCAATGAACTTTTTCTTGTTATTCCGGGAGATACTATTTTTGACTACATACTTATTGAAGAAATTTTAAATTTACTTGAAGAAAATTACTCTAATGGTAATCAGAATTCCATTATTTTTTACCGCCGAACTACCAAATTAGCATTAAATAAAGAGACCAAAAAATTTGGATCAAAGCGTAATAAAATGCTATCTTGCTTAAGAACGAAGGAAAAAGGTTCAAAACAATATGTTAAAGAAATATATCAGAGAAACATAAATACATTGTTAGATGAAGAAGAATTCAATCAGATTATCCCGATTTTCATTATTACTTATGATTATGTGATAAATTTTGAGAAACTTGTTATGAAAATAAAATTGAATAAAATCGTCGATGCTGTAAAATCATCAATCAATAACGACATGGAATTTTTAGCATGCGGGGTTAATTCCGCTCAGAATTTTTACGATATTGATACTGCCCTAGATTTAGCATTTGTGAACGAACATTATAAAAAAAGTGGACAATAGTAGCTCCGATAATCACAGAAAACTTATTTCAATGGATCCTCTTCTTTGTTCCAATGAATCGTATCTGGATCAAAGCCCTATTGACTATAAATCTAATTTTAAACGAGGGCTTTCATGTTTTAATGTCACGTGTAGCAGATAAAAAATTTATTCGTTCTACAAGAGATCAGGCAAAACAGCTTCAAATTACCATAGCTTATGATTAATTAGACCTTAATTGCTTTTCTCTACTAAAAATTGCTTCCCGCGTGAGAATTATTGAAAGCGTCCAAAATTGATAACAAACGATTATTGAGTATTCTCAGTATGAAAAAATAAAACCGATTGGAAACCAATGTATAAACATTTACTCTGGTTGAAAAAAAATCCAGAACTTGAGAATCAATTTGCAACAACTACTCCGTTGTTTAAATTGCACTTACGTATCAAAAACCAATGATTTAAACTATTGTCCAAATAGTTAGATAGGAAAATGAATATTTAAATTTTACTATTAACGTAAATAATAAAAACATTCTATTAATTACAGAAATATTAATTTAATCTAAGATTATCTCTCAGAAATAAGATACAGACAAAAAAAAGTTCTACATGAAAAAATCTATGAAAATAAAAATTGATCTTTTTGGAATAGGAACAATTAACGGTGAAATGATACGGTATTACGCACCCTTATCAGCTGATGCAATAATTAATAAGATGCCAATAATACTAAGAGGAAGGTTTAGTTTTGGATCAAAAGTCTATTGGACTCTCCCAGGGATTGAAATTTATAAGGGAATTAATCCAAAATCTAATAAAAATGTAGAGAAAGGAGATATCATTTATAACCCTAAATCTGATGAATTAATATTTATTTTAGAAAATACAGAATTACAAACTAAAGTAAATAAAATCGGAAAGGTTACTGAAAATCTCGAATTCTTTCTGCAAGCGAATAATGGTTTGAATACCAAAATATATAGATGAAATCGTAACATCAGACTTTTCAGGAGTATAGAATGGCAATTTCGAACAGATTAATTGTAGTGTTTATTTTTTTTTATTTAGGAGTTATTTTATATTTAATCTTATTTCTCACAGTTCCAGATATTCAAAACGCCATAATACAATCACGACATGAGATTACGGGACTTACAGAGGGATCTAATTATTTATTGGCACTTTTTATCTCATTTTTCATCTGTCTTATAGGAAATGCGAGCATTGGTTTTCCAATTCCTTACCCGTTTATATTGTTTTCGCTTTCTAATTCAATTTACATCAGATATTTAAATCTTGGATTAACATTAGGTGAAATTCTTTTGAATGGACCTTTTTGGTTTGAAATACTAATTATAGCAGTAATAGGAGGTTTGGGGAGTGCAATTGGTGAACTTGTTGGATTCTTGATTGGGATTGGTGCAAAGAAAGTTGTTAAACGAACCCATTCTAAGACTCTTGAAAACGTACAAGGATTTGGCAAATTATTATTAGATCATCCAAAATCTATGCATTTATATATATTTATTGCGGCAGCTCTTCCTATTCCTGACGATCCACTTTGGATAGCTCTAGGAATGTCCGGGAAGAAAATAAATTTCCCAAGCTGCATATTATGGGCTTGGGCAGGTAAAACTTTAACTACGATCTTTTATGTTATATTTCCAATTTTGATTTTACTAGGATTTGCAGCAACAGGAATAGAAGTAAGTGATATTTCAAGTGTTATAACAGAATCCATTATGTTATTAATCACACTTGTTATAATGCAATTCATACTATCATTTAATTGGGACAAGTACTTAACAAAGAGAAGCGAAAAAAGATTACCCGACTCAGTATAAAGAAACCAATATGAAAATTACTTTTCATCATTCTTTAAACAGTTTTTACAAACGAACACGACTTTTCTTTTGTTTTTCGAATTTTCATCATGGTAAACTCTCTTGTAAATGTAATTATTACAAATGTTACATAAAGCTGGGGTTCGAGCCTCATCTAATAAGGGCCCTAAGTTATCAAAAGTCATAAATCAAATCTAATAGGGTGATTTTGAGAGGGTTATTTCGATTTTAGAAATCAAATCTTTTTTGTTTTTGTTATTATAATTGTTTCTGTTGTTTTTTCGATAGTTATTCCTTTGCCTATTTTCAAAGAAAGGACGGCTCCCTAACGAGATGTTGGCTATTTCTACTCCGGGATACATACGCTTTTTTAAAATTTCAGCAACCTCAACAGCGGTTGAAATTTCTTCTCCTTCCCCTTTTATTAATAGCGATTTTGTTCCCCCTGAAAATGCAAAAATTGCATCCTTTATTGTTTTCTCACGATCAGTTCGATTTCTTATTATAAGAGTTGTGTCATTAGGCATGAAAAAACCTCATTACCAATTATTTATTAATTCTGAAATAAAAGCAGTCTATTTATTAGTTATACGTCAAGTAATATAAAAGTTATTTAAATTATCTACTAAAAACAATCCTTTACAAGCAATTATGTGAATAAACTCTTAAATAAAACAATAAATTATACTTTAACTTTGCTACAAAAATAAAGTCGCATCATGATCATATAATTGTAAAAATTATAAATTAAACTCAGAACGACTGTTTAAATCGTCTAATACCTTACTATAATCAGAAATCCTTTCCTCGAAATGTTCAATTATCTTTCGTTCATCTGTATCTAAATAATCAAAAAAGGGTGAAATAATTCCAATTCTTTTTTTAAAATCATTCATGATTTTAGTATACCACTCGTTCGGCTTAGCCAGCATTTCATTTAGCTTTTTTTTATACCTCGCCTTCTTTTTCTTGAACTCATGATAATTCTTCTCAGAGTTGAGTTCAGAAAGGTTTACTTCATATTTTTTTAATTCTTTTTCAATTTTTTCTCTAAACTTCGGGATTCTGTAGATTTTTTTGTCGATATCAGGATCCCATTCATATAAATAGTAATCATCATTTTCAGCTTCTATTTCATCGTCGGTTATTTTAATGTCTCTTTTTAAAATCATAATGAGGCCGAAATTCCTTTGAAGTTGAGCAAGATATCTTTTTCGTAAAATTTCGTCGATGTACTTAATTTCACTCAGGACATCCTTCATGTTTTTATTGATCTCTTTTATTACTTTATCAGCATTCTTAACCATTTTCTCCATAGTATGTTCAAACTTTAATTCTATTGAGTTTGAATACGTAGCGAACATACCACGATCAGGATTTTTCAACCTTATTCCAGCTATTCCTAGATAATATGATTTAGATTCTTTTTGGCAATGATCAAAAACAAGAGCAATAGCAAATGGGTTAACACCTTGGTAAAAGAGTTGTGTTTCAATATCTCTTGGTGAAAAAATAAATCCAATTCCCGGATGAGTGTGCCACCAACCTACAAAGAAATCTTCCTTATTGTCTTGAATTGCTCTTTCATATATTGCGGTATTAAACTGAGCTGTATCAACATAATGTTTGCTCTTATACTCAACATATGCTCTATCGCCTACCATAACGGGAATTGCATCCTTAACGACCACTTCTTTATTTTCCTTAATCGTTCCAACCAATATACCATAAACTTCACGCCAGGTTTTTTGAGGAAGATTATTGTTTCCGTATCTCATAGCATAACCAACAATGCGTTTATAAGCATTGTATGACAAAAATACTGGCGTGATTGCCGGATCAATACCGTACTTCTGAATGTAGTAATCTCTCTTTGAAATCTCGATCATTTCATTAGTATCGGATAAAAAATTATCTTCCTTCTCTTTTTGAAGTTTCAATGCTCTAAACCTAATTTATAGTTTTAAATAGACTAATTCGGCTTAATGAGCCCGTAATAAATCCGTAAAATTTTCTAATCTCTTAATAGTTTCAACTATTTATTGGATAAATTTAAAACTTTTAAATTTATCAATCTTTTTAACAAATTAGAAAGTTAACACGTTTTATTTATTACTTCGATTAAGTAACCTTCATGAAAGTTATAGGATTTTGTGGATTAGCAGGTTCCGGTAAATCAACAGTCTTGAAAGCTATAGAGGATTTAGGGATTATTATAACGATGGGGGATGTTATAAGAAACGAAGCAAAACATAGAAACATCTCCCCTAGTGATGAGAATTTAGGGAAAATAGCCCTAGAATTACGAAAAAATTATGGACCAGAGATTATTGCTGAGAAATGCGTAAATTTAATTAAAAAGTTAGAAAGCGAAGTATGTTTCATAGATGGGTTGAGATCTATGGCAGAAGTTAAAGTTTTTAGAAAATATTGGAAATTTCCATTAATTGCAACTATAGTCGATGAAAATATTAGGTATGAAAGACTTTCTAACAGAAAAAGACCTGATGATGCAAATTCTTTAAGTAAGATACGGGAAAGAGATCAACGAGAAATTAGATTCGGCTTAAATGAAGTTATAGAAAGTGCGAATTATAAAATAAATAATAATTTATTAGAAGTAGATGTTCAGCAAGAAACACGCGCTTTGATTTTTAAAATTATAGAAAATTATTAAATATTTATTTCAAATAATCTACAATAGCTTTCGATAATGAGACTTTACTCACTTCATTATCAATAGAATCAGTACCGATTATATCATCTGCTCCTGCTTTAAGTATTCTATATCTTGCATTTTGTAATAAAAGGGCGTGGGTTGCTACAGCAAATACTCTATTAGCCCCCTCCTTCTTTAAAATTTTTATCGCTTTAGCCATCGTTCCGCCCGTTGCTATAATATCGTCTGAAATGATGACATCTCTATTTTTTAAGCTTAATTTTCCTGACATTGTTATTTCTCCCGATTTAACATCTCGTACTTTTTCAAAATAATCTACTGGTACATTATCTCCAAAATGTTTAGCAAATGCTCTAGATCTTTCCACGGCACCTTTGTCAGGAGCGACAACTACAATATTTTTAATGTTTAAAGATTTAATATAATCCGCTAAAATTTTCATAGAATCTATATTCACATGTTTACATTGGATTTCTTCTAAAGTTTTTTGAGAGTGGATATCAACAACATAGAGCTCATCAATTCTCGTAGAATCTAAAATTCTTAGAACCAATTGAGCAAATTTACACTCTCCTGGTCTAAAAACACTATCTTGACGAGCATAAGCTAGATAAGGAATAACAACAACAATTTTAGCGGCACCCATTCTTTTAACAGCTTCGATCATCATTAAAAGCTCGATTAACCTTCCATTTTGGTTTTCGCTTGAGCTCGGTCCTGTTGATTGGACGATTATAATTTCATTTCCTTCTATTAAGGAATCATGATCTACATTTATTCTAAGGTAGTTTTCTCCATCAGGAAAGGTTTTTGTTTCAGTATTATAGAAACTGATGTCTAAATCCTTAGCAATTCTTACCCCAAGTATTTGGCTCGCTGGACCCACAATTAAGATCTTTTTCAAACAGCATCACTTTTTTATATTTACTTTTTACATTTTAACATATTGTTCCATTTCTTATATTTTTTTTATAAACTTAAGAGAAGCATTAAAAATATCTTCCCTATGCCCTTTAAAAGAATGACCTCCCTCTTCAAATTGAAACACATTCTCCGCATTTAGACCGAGTTGGGTTTTTATATGTGAGAGATTAGAGAATGGGATTCTATTGTCATCTTTACAATGGGCTATCAGAATTCTTTTATTGTTTGATGGTTCGTCTTTTAAAAAATATTTAGGGCTGATTTTCTGAACAATTTCCTCTTGAAACTTTATAATGGTCGTATGGTAATCGTATCTCGCACACAGGGCAATTAAAGTCTTTACTTTTTTGTTAAGGAAACCGTGTGTTAATATAATTGCAGCCCCTATACTCCTTCCAAATAGGATTATTTTTTCTTCAAAGAGTCTGTAAGACTGATGGGTTAACACCCAATCAATTACAATTTGGATGTCGGAAAATATTTGAATAACCATCTTATCCCACCTAGATCCCGTCTGTTTTTTGGTTTCTCCATGCGCTCGGTAATCGTAAGATAACACATAAAATCCCGCGTTAACAAATTTTTCTGTAAAATACTTAACAAAATAACTCTCGCGATGATCCAATAATCCAGCTAGATTAATTATAAAAGGTGCTTTCTTAGGTGTGTTAGGACTAGAATAAATTGTTCCTTTTAGAAATAAATCTTCATCTTTGATCGGAATATCTATATTTTCAATTTCTGTGTTATTCATTTTATAAATAATCAATTCCTTTTGCTTTTGTATTTCGCAATAAGATTCCTTAAAGTATTTACTGCTAGTTCTAAACTATGTTTATGATCTTCAGGTAATCCATTTAAAGCGAGGTCTATATCCTCGGTTTTTAGGCTTTCAGCATACTCTAAAGATTTCCCTTCAATTAATACAGTTGTTTGACTTCCAGCTGCTACAGTTGCTCCACAGCCATCAGTAAAGAAATTAGCACTTTTAATAATATCGTCCTGGATCGTTAAATAAAATTCCATCGTATCATTTTCCTCTCCTTTGCAAGAATGAGATAATGTGAAATTAGCCGGTTTTCCCCAATTTTTAGGGTTATGATACAAATTTACAATATGTTCGTTAAAATCGTGTATTTCATTATCAATAATTTCTTTTTGAAGTTTCTCAACAAATTTGTCAAAGTCTTCCTCATCTTTTGGCATCTTATTTAGAATCCTCCAGATGTCTAAGCACATGTTTTTCTAATCGAATTTTTCTGTCAATTTCATCACTAAGCTTGCCATATTTATTTAATATGTTAATTATATCTTTATTCAAATCGTTATGTTCTTGTAGACAAGTGCTCTTCTTTAAAAAATCTTCTCCATGCCTTAAAGCGGATAAATTTTCCGTAATTTTAATTAATTCAGTTGCAATTACGCTATTTATATAAATTAGGTCCGAAAACATATCTTTCATGTATAATACTAATTTTATTTGGTCAGCAGACATATGCAATAAAAGACTTCTAGAAATTAATTCATTATTATTTAAGTTTCATAGGAAAATATTTAAAAGGAAAATACAAAATATACTGCCATATAGATTAAGCTCCCGAAAATTAGAGCCAAAATAATCCCCATTCTTATTAGAAAAGTGTTTTTCATCTCAGGTTTCATAATTTCCTTAGGAAAATTTTTCAGGTTCTTTACGCATTGAGTAATCCTGCTGATTTCCTTTAAATTTTGAGTGATTTGAACTCTATGAGTTATAGATGGCGATTTGATTTCAATGAAATCTATCGGAAAGCATAAATAAAATATAATAAATGCGATTACTAATATCCACAACAACGTACTAATCAAATTATCTATTCTTAATGTTAAAGTATCTGCTGCTATCCATCCTTCCAATTGCTGAAGCGTGAGGAAAACTAAAAGTCCACATATTCCAAAAACATCAAAAAAATCTATTTTTCTATACCATTTTTTTATGCTTAGTGATTCTACCTTATTAACAGCAATATAGTGGAACTTATGTAGGAAATCTCGCTTGAACCTAAATTCTTTTGATTCTTCGTTATATTTAAATACATCTCCATTCTTCTTACTAAAATCGTAAAAAACAGTTTTTACCAACAACATTAAACCATACATTAAAGCGAACCACCATACCTGAGGGCCAAATAATACCATTTGTGTGAGCATTATAAGAGCAATTGTTATTAAAAATAATCCAAAGATAAGTTTAAATAATTGAAAATTAGTCGAGTTAACACTTGAGAATACCTTATCATCGCCGTTCGTTTCTGTATCTCGCAGATTTGGATTACATTCTAAGAAATTGGCAAAATTTTCTTTAAAATGTGATTGGTTCTTCAATTTTATCGGTGAAAACCACATTTCATACAATTTTTCTTTCGTAGCAATTTCGAAGTAATTTTGTTGAAATATCACTAAAACAACTAAAACTATGATGTCAATAATAGATAATACGATAAATGTCCATGATAATACGAATTCTGGCCCTGCTTTCTCTGCAGCAAGTAAGGGAATCGCCGTCATGAGTTGTAAGACAATAAAAGGGATTATTAGAATAATCCAAGCCAATTTGGGTCCGGTGTGATTATTTTGGAATCGTATGAATTCGATATCCTTCTTCGGAATTTCGGATAACCATGCAAACCCAGGTCTAATTTCGGAAAAGAAAAGAAAGTTCTTCGATTTGGAAAAAATACCTCGAAATGGACTCAGAATAAAATAAACTAATAAACCAAGACCAGTTATTAGCATGGGAAAACCAGTAACATAAAACCAAGAGGGCCCACCAAATAATATCGCACTCCCAAATTCAATCTCGTATCCAACATCAACTCCAAATATAGTATACGAAATAAGGCCATTTAATATTAAGAGTATAGAGGCCATGAGTCTCGTAATAGCAAACGAATTAAATTTCACATATTCTTCAACCGGTTCTCTTAAATCTCGCATTTTTTTAAAAGTTAAAGAATTTTCCCGTATATAGTAAGGCGTTATATAATATTTCGAAGTAATTATACCTCCGAATATAATGATTAAGATGTTTACAATTAGTGAGAGATTAGATCCATTAAGAGTAATTCCAAAATCATAACCTATAAATGTAAACAGACACCCTAAAAAGATAATCAGCATACCAATTGCTAAAAAAAGATAACGTATATATCGTTTTTTGGGATGTATTAATTTTAATTTCTCAATTTCTTCGTCGGTTAAATATGTCATTGATATTACGCAATTATTTATTATTTAATAATACATTTTTTGTTTTTATCTTTAATAAAATATCAATTTAAAATTTTACCAACATCTTTTTTATACGATATAAAAATTAGATGAAAAATGGATTATAAATACTTTCATGATGGTTTGTTATCATTATCCGTTGTTCAATTGGTCTTTTCATTAACTTTATTACTTGGGTCTATAATTTTAAAGCCTTATATCGCCTTGGAACCAGATGAAAGAGATTTTATAATTCTCTTAGCCTTACTAAATCTAGTTTTTAGCTTTTACTACTTAATAGAAGCTCTAAAGTTAGAAGGTGTATTTAGTCTAGAAGAAGATCACATTTTTAAATTTGGAAAGAGAATTGGAGTAATTTCACTAATATATACACCCCATCTATTTGTTTTTATATCACTATTGTTTATAGATTTGCATGATCTTCAACTGATGATGGTAGTTTTAAATCTAATTATAGAAGTACTTTTACTCGGAATTGTCTTTAAAGAAATTTACGATATTCTCTTTAAGGAGGAGACTGAAAGAAAATTTGAACTGGAAAAAAATCGAAAATTATATTTTGAAAAGAAATAAAATAAGATAATGTATTTTTGAAAGCTTTAATTATTACTTTGTTGCTTGAGCTAATTTCCCTATAGCAGTATCTATCATTTTCAATTTTACGTTATATTTCTCTAGTAATTCAGCAAATTTATCAACATCGATTTCTTTATTTTCTTTTAATAATTTCAATTCATTAATAGTTCTCACAATTCCTGCTTTCTTATCGATTAACCTTTCTCGTTTGCTATATGGGATTTTTTGTTCCAATTTTTTCTTTTGAAACGATTTAAATCTCTTAATGTTTAAATCCTTTGGCACGAACTTAGTTAAGTATATAGTGCTTTTTGGGACAAATGGGGCTAAATTTTCTGGAATAATAATAATTGGTTCCGGGTCTTGAATTCTTTTGATCTCCTCATAATCTAATAGATCAAAGTTCTTATCTTTCAATATATCTTTAACAATGGATAGATTTTGCTCAATACTACTTCTTTCCTCATTAGATAATTCAGACAGGCTACTGATCATTTCACTCCATATTTCTTCCGATTTTAAAAAGTAAAAATTTGCTTTCTGTTGGAGTTTCATAACCTTATCTTTATTGATATTAGTGATAGAAGATTCTAACGAAGCACGAGCTTTTAATTGACATGCTTTACCCATATCGAAATGAAATTGAGCTCTTAATTGTTGCTTTTTTTTCTCATCATGTTTTTTTAAATAGAATAACCTTTTTGATAGCGAACTTAACCCCGCGTAGAGTTTAGAGGCAAAGTACATATTATTAGAATTTTCTTCCTTTAAAGCTGCGATACTCTGCGCAAGTATTCGCGATTCTTCAGAGTTTAATTCTAGGTTCTCAGA
>JAGXNP010000077.1 GCA_019894885.1 Promethearchaeota archaeon
TTATTTGTATCTATATTTACTGTCTCCTTCAAATTAATATCGTGAGTGGTAGACGATTCTTTTGAAGTTGAACCCTCACAACAAGAATTTGATGAACCACAGCATGATTCTTCATAGATTATTTGTCTATTTTGGTTTTCATTTACCGATATTTTTATTTTGTCTTTTTCCATTTTTAACACCTTTTAAATCAATGTTTTATAACTCCTAATTAGAGTAAATTTTTATATTGTTTTAACCACAACAATTTGATTTTGTTTCACTTTCATTTTCTGGACCACAAGCGCAACTATTTATGTCTTTATTTCCTGATTTAGAATTTTTTGCATTTGCTCTTGCATTCCATAAACAACCGCACCCCTTCTTTTCCATCATAATAATCGCATTTACGGGGCAATTCCTCTTACAAGCACTGCATTCAGTACATAGTTTAGGGTTATTAATTTCGTATTTCCCGGAATCCATTTGTTGTGGAAGCCCAAAGGGACACACTTCTGCACATAAACCACATTTGTTGCATAGTTCTTCATTTATAAATATTTTAAAATCTTTTATAGATAATTTATCTAAACTCGCTTTAAATTCTGCTTCAGTCATCTTATATACCTCTTAAATATCAATTTCTTTTTATTTTTTTATATTATTTCTTTTCAGAGAAAAACGATTCCAATTACTAATGAAATCAAACTTATAGTTAATATAACTTTATTTAAAATACCAAAAATGGGATACTCCTCTTGTATTTCACTAGGACTAGTAGCCATCGTATATCCACTTAAAGACATTGTGGAAAAAAATGAAACCCAAAAGAAAAAACTTATGTTCCAAAGTGTGAAAATTATCGAATTATGAAAAAAATAAGAGATTATTCCCAAAATAAAAACATTCAGAGTTCCAAAGAATATTCCCTTAATAATAAACCTACGAGTGAAATTTGCTACCGGAAACAAAAAAGTTATTATAAAATTTGACGCAACTATCCAAAATAATAATTCGCCAACCCACCATAATTTAGTGGATATATTAAGAGAGTTAAGGATAAGGAACACAAACAATAAACTTATGAGAGGTAAGATGAAAATTTTTCTCAATAGAAAAGTTGTGTGCGTGATAAAACCACGAAATCGATGTTTTAGGGTGAATTTAGCAAGTTTCATTCTATCGGGCTTTCGAGCGGGGCGATTTTCAAGAAACTCGGGTAAATCTTTAGACCAAACAGGTCCATAAACAACTCTAAAGGGAAAATTCTTAGACTTTTTCTGCAATTCTGGAATAACTACTCCTCCTGCAGATAATTGTGGGAGAATTAAGGTTTTTTTTTCAGTTAACCTTTCTAAACCAGTCGCTTCAACCGCCTCGATTAGTTGATTATTTCCAAAATCATTTCCTCTTGCAGCACACCACACATTAATTCCATTAGAATCAACACATATTACCCATGCATCAATACCCTTGAGATCTCTCATTACTTTGATGTAGGTGAATTCATAGTTAGCTGTCACTATTATAGGAGAAGATTCAGTAGGATTACCAGATTTGTAAATACCAGGATCTATTGGAACGAGATCAATTTGACCTGTATAAATGCAGCGATATATTCTTAGCTGCGATATTATCCCTTTGAATCGTTTTGGATTAGGTTGATAAAATCCTGGCTCATTCGTTTCTTTTTCATCGAATTTAATTAGTTCAAGAGCTTGAATAGTTCCGTGTTTCCATTCTTCTTTTGCTTTGGTTTTGAATCCAATTGGTTCAATATAGTTGAAGAACCATTTTAATAGAAAAGTGCTTCGCAATTTAAGACGCCTAAGTTTTTTTTTATATCTCCATCTTTTTATTTTAAATATTAGATTCCAAAAACCATTTGGAACAAATTCTGCTGCGATTAATAAACGACCACTTGATTTTAAAACTTTCCAGGCATTTCTAAGAAAAATTTGTTGTTCAAAAGGTCGAAGTTCTGATAACATAAAAGTACTAACTACCAAATCTTGAGAATTAGCTTCTACTGGCATGTTGGAAAACGATCCAGTTTGATATAAAAGCGAACCTTCTTTTAAATCAGAAGGATAGTTCTGCATGGCGTAGTTGATCATTTGAAAATTTATATCTATCGCTTTAACATTATTTCCCTTTAACGCCATTTGAGAGGCGAGACTACCAGTTCCGCATCCAACTTCTAGTATGGATTTAGATCTACCAATTTTATCAAGTATCCATTCTCTAACTTCTAAATTTACACCCTTTGTAAGTGCTGTGAATTTAGAATCATAACTATCAGGCTCTTGTTCGAGTTTACGCATGTATACTACTGCCATTAAAATCAATCCTATTTTTTTTCTTAATATTTTATTATTATTATTAATTAGATTTCCAGAAACCTCGTTTCCCAAGGAATTTTCCAAGATATACCATTGTAAGCATAACAGGTACTTCCCAAAATAAGCCCATTGTAGTTCCTAAAGCCGCTACGGAACCAATTCCATACATAGCGACAGCTGTTGCTATAGCAATTTCAAAGTGACTCGATGAACCGATAATTACGGTAATAATCGCCTCTTTATACTTCATTTTGAAGATTTTAGTAATAAAAACGTTATAAGCAACCACTATAACAAAACCTACTAAAAGTGGAACTGAGACTAGTAGCAACAAATCAGGGTTATCTAGAAGAACTTCGCCGTTTAGAGAAAATAAAACAACTAAAGTTGTCAATAAAGCAATAATTGAAATCTTTCCAACAAATGGTTTGTAGCTATCATTAAACCACGATAATCCTTTTGATGTAATGATTAATCTCTTGCTTACTAATCCTAGTAATAACGGTATACCAATGAAGAATATTAAAGAGATTAATAATAACCATGGATTAATTGGAATATTTTGAATACCTGTTAATAAAGAAACCATTCCTACATACAAAAAGATTATTGTTATTGTATTTAAGCTCGTATTTATTACATTTTGTTCTTGGTTACCCTTCGCCATCCATCCCCACACTAAAACCATAGCCGTACAAGGCGAACTTGAGAGTAAAATTATCGCAACTTTCAATTGTATTATAGATTCAGTTGTACCTGGCAGAAATATATTAACCATCGCCAAACCCACAAAAGGAGCGATGAGCCAATTAGAAATTAAAGTTAAGATTATAGGTTTTGGATTTCTACCTAGCTTCTTCAATTCTGACGCTTGTAGATTTAACATCGCAGGGTACATCATTAAAAATAAACAAATTCCAATTGGTATAGAAATACCTCCAATTTGTAAAGAATTTATCGCTTGACTTATCTCTGGTACAAACTGGGAGAGAATTATACCAATGATGATACATAGTACCACCCATATAGGAAGAAGCTTTTCGAAGTAATTAATCTTTCTTGATTCTTCTTTTGTTTCTTCTAATTTATTCAAGTTGTTTAATTTCCTATTTTCAATATCTTCTTTAACCATAATAATCAATTAAGTTTTGAATTTTTTTTTCTAGTTATATAATCATTTTTGATTCTACTAATAAATTGTTTGAGATCATCGTTAAGTTTAAGGTATATCTCGCTTGAAATGCCATCAAAAAGAGATACTAGATGAATTATTCCTGCGACTTCTTTATCGCATGTTTTTCCAAATCTTGGGGCTCTACATTCATGACAGACCCTTAAAGCAAAATTTTGAAGGTTTTCTTCATTAAATTGTTTGTTAATTAAAAATCTAGCCCCAGCTTCAGAAGAACCACATAAAGAAGACCTTTTTACTTCAATTTCTTCAACAAAACCACTTTGATTAATGATAGTATTGTATATAGGATTGCCATAAAAACTAGTGAATAGATCTATCTCATCGATCCCAGTATTATTTTCTAAAGAACACATTGTGGGAGCATGTATTACATGGGAATTCAATCTCTTAGCTTGCTCGTAAAGACCATAACCCGGTAAAACACCAAGAATTAATGGTTTTTGTAGTTCTGCTAATTGAGTTATTATATCTGGATGACGAACATAAGAAATATACATATCACAATCTGGGATACTCATCTCTACATCGTCATCTAATATAACATTAAGCGGTATATCAGGAACCTTTATCCAAGACGCCTTAAATCTTTTTTTTATATTCTCAAAAGCTCTTTCACCATACTTTCCATCTGAAATTACCCCAACCCTTAAATTATAGGATTCATCCATAATTTCTCTAGTATTCATGTTATTTATGGTGGAAGCTTGAGATAAAATATTATACTTCAAATTTAAGGTTATCGATTTGAGTAAAATTGGAGCTCTAAATCATATAAATTTATATTTATCGATTTATTCATTATATATATATGAGAGATACATTTAAAAAATGATGCTATATGAAGCAAAAAAGAGCACAAGAAATTAAGAAGATGTTATGTACCTGTGAAGAATGCTCTAATTCAACCTCTAATTTCGATAAATTACTAAGGATGGGTAAGGATTTAGAAGAGAATAAGAATTTAGATGTCATAGAAAGATTCACATCTGCGATCGCATCTAAAGAGAGATTGATCATAATTAATGCTTTAAAACGGCAGGATAGGTGCGTTTGTGAGTTAGAAGCTATATTGAATAAATCGCAATCAACAATATCTCACCATTTAAGAAAATTAGTTGCTGCTGGGTTAATTCAAGGATATAAAAAGCAGAAATTCACCTATTACCATCTATTTAAAGAAGAGTTGAAGCAAAATTTAACAATTTTTAATCAAAATTTAACTTTAGAATGAACTTATTGTTTATACTTTTTGTATTAAATTCCATTTGATTGTATCAATATCCTCAAATACTAATAATCTATAAATATTAAATTTAATAGCTAAAAAGGACATCTTGATAATAATTCCGATTTTAATAAATATTAAAAAGACATCTAGATAAGAAAAGAGAAAAAATAAAATGCCACTACCAGTCCCAGATACTGAAGAGTCAATGGTAGAGTGTAGAAAGTTCTGCGGCCCTTGCCCTTCTTTCAAACCAAATAAACTCAACGAGTTTGAGCCACATGCGCTCTTTTGTTCACGAGGAAAATCTGAAAAACCAGTTTCAGAAATTGAAAACAAAGGTTGTAGTTGTTTTGGATGTGGGTTGTTCTCAAAGTATCAATTAGAGAAAGGATATTTCTGTATGCCTAATAAATTAGGTTAAGATGAAACTCTTCCATATCCTCAGTTAATTACTTAAAAAGGTTATGATAATTCACTTAAAGGATTATTCCTTTTTACATTATCATAAAAATTTAATGTGGGTAATTTAGATATAAAAACCTTCTTTTTTTTACCCATTAATACAATTATAAAATTATCGCCTCTCTTTATTTATATTAAATAACTTCCCATAGTTTTTTGATTATGAAGTAAAACAATTGATATATGAGATTTAAATGTAAGCAATATTGTCGGGGGATAACCTATCGCTAAATATATATGTGATAATTATCTTGAAAATAATGTTTAAAAATTATAAATAAAAAATTGATGACATTCTGAATGGAAGGTAGAATAGACAATTTGAAATTTTCTAAATTTTATCGGTTAATCGCACCAAATGAAATGGATATTGATAAGGAGGAGATTTTTTATCGCGAAAAATATAACGATATTATAAATTATTTGAAAATTGTTTTAACAAATGACGAGGAATCAGTTGTTCAGAGTTATAATAAATTCATTCGCCCTAAAGGTGCGATATTGATAAAGGTAAATCCTGGAACTGACATTGTAGATTATTTAAAATTAATATCTAAAAACTTTTATTTAAATTTCTTCGAATTGAATCATGAGGAAATCGTTAAGGCTCCCGATGAGTTTGTATCTAATTTTATTGACATAGTAGAGAGTATAATAGAACGGACACAAAAGGATATCGATGATGAAACAAAAAACAACGAAAAATCTCGATCTGATGAACACGATCCTGGACAATCTAAAATAAAAGGATTATTAGTTATAGACAAAAAGAATTTTTCCAGCATTAACTTAAATGGGAATAATTTATTAGAACTTTTTATGGTATCTTATAAGAATAGGGCAAGTCTTGTAAAAGCTGGAATAATATTAATCTGGATAAACAATACAATGAAGGAAATCAAAAAAAGTTCGCAACTGATTTTTGATGTATTTGATCTCTTTATCAAAGTTCCAACTTTGGATAAGATAGAAAGAGAGACGATATTTAGAGCTTTTTCTGAAAAAAATCCGAAAATAGTGTTCGATATTAAGACCTTAGTAGATTATACAGCAACTTGGGAGATAAAAGATCTAATTCAGCTACTAAAAATTGGGATATTTAAACATTTTCTCAATTCTGAACTAAACGAGTTGAGTAATGAAATTACAGACGGTTTAATTAATTTGATAGAATCAGGAGAGTATATTCCTACTACCTCAGAAACGGAACGAAATATCGAAAACTCAGATTCAAATTTCTACAAAAGTAATGAATTTTCTAACAAAAATTCTATGAACGGGAGAAATATAGAAAGTAAAAACATTTACGCTCAAAAATTAAGCAGTGAAATTAAAGAGGAAAGATTTACAGATTTTATGCTAAATCAATTGTATGAAAACGCAGCATCTAAAAATTATACCGAGCTTGTGCTGATAATTGACAAATTAAACAAGAACGAGCATTTAGAAGAAATTGAGAGAAAAATGTTGGCAAAATATGCGTTTATTTTTAACGATAGTCCTAATATGGCTCAAATTAATTTAGAAAAAGCGAAAAAACGTATCGATAATTTAAAGAGAGCGTTTGGAGAGTATTAAATAAGTAGGTGAGAGAAAAGACGGCTATTTCTAGTAAAAAAAAAACTATTGACACCACAGATAAATCATTAACCGAGAGAGGTACCTATATACGGAAGGTTATATTAGAGAATTTTTTATCTTTCCAACGGGATGAAGTTGATTTTTCAACTAAAAAAAATAAGGAAATCCCTCGTTTTGTTTTGATAATTGGCCCGAATTGGAGCGGTAAGACTTCAATTTTTCAAGCTATTAAATTCGCTTTAGGTAGTAACGAAAGAGATGAGAGATATAAGAAGTGGTCTGATTTTATAAGAAACAACCAAGCACACGCTATGGTAGAGCTTCATATTCAATATCATTCCGAGATTATTAAAATTCGAAGAACTGTAGTAAAAGGGAAATCTCCTTTTTTTGAAATACAATTTGATAAGGACAAAGAATTCAAGAAAGCTCATGTAACTGAAATTCAAAAACTAGTCTCCAAACTAGATATTAATCCTGATAATCAGTTTGCGTTCGTAAGCCAAGGAAAAATTGATGCTATAAAGAATTTAAAACCAATAGAACTTTGTTCATTTCTAGAAGAGGGTATTGGATTAAAAGGCCTCAGAGATGAAATTCTCCAACAAAAAAATAGTGTATTGGCATTAAACGCTGAATTTCATTCTTTAATTTCAAGAAAAAATGCTCTAAATATTAACCTGGATCTGTTGACGCCAAAATTAAAACGATTGAGGGAGAAAAATAAATTATTAGATATTAAAAAAAGATACACAGACGAGTTACTTTGGGCAAATAAAGGCGAATTACAAAAAGAAATTGAAGAATTAGAGGTCAATCTCAGTGAAACCGAAAACCAAATTGATATTATAAGAAAAGAAGTTGATACATATCAAAATTTAATCAATGAAAAAGATAAGATTATTCTTAATGTTGATACTAAAATTAGCAATTTTTCAGAAAAGTTAGGTGTATTAGGGTATAAGAAACAGGAATTTATAAATGAAATTAGTGCATGGCAAAAAGAGAAAATTAATGCTAAAAGTGAGTTGGATAAATTAGCAGAAAAGTTAGCAGAAAAGAAAAAAATCTTAAAAAATATTATCAATCAGAAAAAGAATGTTGATGAGAAAACCGATGTAGTAAAAACAAAGACAGGTTTTATAAAAACCAAAATTGATGGGATTATCAAGGAGCAAAGTGATTTAACAAGGAAAATTAAAGAGAATGATATCTTTTTAGAGAAGTACAACAAATTATCGCAGCAGAGAGAAACTATTCTAAGAACCATCCAAGAAAACGAAAATAACATTGAAGACGTTAAAAAAGATATAAACGATATATTTCAGAGTTTGAAGGATATTGACCACAAATTATCTAATAACAAATGGTTTTTGGAAAATCCTACGGAAGATCTACTAAAACAGTTGGATATAAATCTTAAAAGAGTAACAGTGGAATTACTAAATTTTGGAGCTGAAATTGAAAAAATAGAATATGATAAGTCAAAAAAAATAAGAGAATTTAAACGAATACAAACTGCGTTAAGAGAACGAAAAATTGTACTCTCTCCTAATATAAATATTCTCAAAGAAGAAATTAAAAAACGAGATTTATCCGATCGGGTTAAGGGACCTATAATTGAATACTTAAAATATGATGATAAGTTAAGCTACGCAATTGAATCTGTTTTTGGAGAAAGATTACTAAATAGCTTTATTGCGAGTGATTGGGATACATTAAACTTAATGGAGCGGTTAAAGAAGAAATATAACGCTTATTGTAACATTTACATTCCAAAAAAAGGCACCATTACTGCATATCCAAAAATTGCTGCGAATGGAGTAATTGGATATTTAGTCGAATTGATTGAAATCATAAACGAAGACTCTGATATTCAAAAGGTTATTTATTCAATAATCAAAAACTGTATTGTAGTTGATGATTACCAGTCTGCTAAAGAGATTTACAGAACTAGTAGTTTTAAGGGAAAATGTGTGACATTACAGGGGAAACAAATTATATCTTATAGATATGCCTATGAAAGTCCTCATGTTAAAAGGTTAAAAGGACTGTTGAGCACAGGAACACAAAAAGAGCAATCAAATTTCTTGGAAAAAGAAATCAAATCGTTAAACAACAAAGTTCTAGAATTAAAAGTAGAACTAACTAAACTCGATAAGCACCAAAGTGATATTCTCAGAAAAAAAGAATCATTTACCGATCTTCTATTCAATTTTAAACAAAAAGAAAGGTTAACTACTAAGAAGAATCATCAATATAATCTGATTTACTCCTTAGAGCAGCGCAATAAAGAAATTAATAACAACCTAAACGAAGTATCCAGAAAGCTCAACGATTTAGAATCTCAGAAAGACCCAGAATTCTTCGATTGGAACAAAAGAATCAAGGAAATTCCCGGTGAACTAAATAATTACAACGATGAATTAAAAAAATGGGAAGAAAAACTTAGCGAAAATCTAGAATCTCTAAAAGAGATCAGTGAGAAATTAAATTACTATACCATCGATTTAAAGTCATCCGAAGATAACTATAATTCAAAAAAAGATGCGTTCCAAAAGTCAGATAAAAAAGCTTTTGGAATTTATAGAGAATTGGAGAACATTGAAGAAGAATTATTAAATGTTAAAAACATCATCTCAGAGTTAAAAGAAAAAAAAAAAATAACCCTGATTGAGAAAAAGGACATTGATAAATCTTACATTCAACAAAATTTAAGATTAGAACAAGAGATTTTTAAACAGGTTTCAATTTCACGCGAATTAGGCATCAAAGAAGATGACTTAAAGCGTGTCATATCTGAAATTGGTCCGTTAATTGAAGAAGAGGTACTAACGCTTCGACCTATTCAAGACATAAATCAAGATATATTGAACATCGACAAAGATCTCTTGAAATACTTAGATATTGATGATAGTATCTTGGTTGAAAAAGATCAAATTCTAAAGGGTTTAAAAGAAATTACAAAAAATCAGAGAGAAATAGAAATAGATATAAAAGCGGCATTAAAGACTGAAAATAAAATGGAAGACACTTATTTCGACAAATTTCATTTAGTATTAAAGAAACTGAATTCGAGAATTAATGATAAATTTAAGTCTACAGATATTAAAGCCTATTGTACGCTTGAGTTAATAGGGAAATTTGAAGATTTAGGAATAGATATTAAAGCTGCGATTTCTAAGGATCAGTTAAAATCATGCAAAGCATTAAGCGGTGGTCAGATATCCATAATATCTATCGGTTTAATTTTATCACTTTTAGAGATTAAAAGTTCTCCTATTGTAATGCTTGACGAAGCTGGGATGTTTTTAGACGATAGGAATTCAGAAGCTTCATACAAGATGATAAAATCAACTCTTGAGAATAATTCTATTCAAATGCTATTATTCTTACCAAAATCATCAAACGCACTATATCTACTTGCAGACAAGTTAATCGGAGTTGCTAGAGTAGGAAAAAAGGAAGTGTCGACTATTTTTAATCCTAAAATCGTTAAGGAAGGGTGAAAGTGGAGGAATTAGATTTATCAGAAAAAATTAATAAAAGGATCGCACTTATAAAAGACGAAGTCCTCTCAGGTAAGATTAACTTACTAGATCTACAACTTAATCCTATTTTTAGCGAAATTAAAGACTCAATTAGTATATATAACATCGAAAATTATTCGCAAAGCTATAGAAATGCAGTTGAATTGCTCAACCAAAAATTTGAAGAGTTAAAGAATTTGCTGAGTTCGTTAGATATAGAAAAAAAGTTCGAAGATTTTTTGAAAACTAACCCCAACGAGGCCCAAATATCTGACCTTTTTCGCGGTTGTTGGAGAAAAATATTTCATTTCGAACCAATTTCTATGAAATTTTTAGATTACGCTTCTAATCGTTATGTCAAAGAAAGGTTAACGAATTTTAATATTGAACATTTGATTAGAGAGAAAACTAATGATCAATTTTTATTAGAGGTTCCAAAGTTTAAATTTACTGAAAAAATAAGTGCATTTTATGAAAAAATATACAAAAAACTCCCTTGCTTTTTTGAAGATGTGTTCGATAATGAACTGGATCAAATAGAAATTTATGAACAATTCATATACTTGCTACATTTACTTCAGCTAGGGAAAGTTAAATACCAGAAAGATACAAATACTCTATACCTATGAGGTTATCTAATATATGAACGAAATTTCGATTTTAATGTATATGTTAAGTAGAAAGAAAAGCATCCAACAAATAGGAGCAACTAAAAAAGAGATTTTGAAGTCATTAAATATCAAGAATAAGAATAAATCAGTTTACTTCCAAGACCTATTAACAGGTTTATCCAAATATCTCGAGCCTTTGGGACTTCAAATAAACTTTAACTCGTTAAATTCACATTGGTTTATAATTTATGATAATGAACTAACGGAATTAATTTCAGCTAATCCTTTTGAGGGCAGACCGAGTTTATCAGCAACTCTATTATGCGTTTTAACTTCTTGCCTTAAAAATTCAGGACATACCTCCTTTCAGGAAATTAGGATGTTAAGAAATAAAAAGGATGTTAAAGATGATATAAAAATATTAGAAAAAGAAGGATTTTTAGAGATAGATAAAAAAACAACTAATATCCGATTAACTCCTCTTATTGGCTACAAACTTGATTTGCAGAAACTTTTTGTAAGATTAGCTTTAAAATTAAAAGAATAAGAGATATGAGATTTTTTAGATGATTTAACGAGGTATGGTTATTCCTAATATCATTTCGGCAACACGATTATTGTATTCCTCAACTTCAGCAAAGTCTTTAATAGTTTCACCGCAGGTTATAAAGTGATCGATAACAGAGATTTTCCTCTTATTAAAAAAGGAGTCTATTTTCTTTTTAACTTCTTCTATCTTTTTATCTTTATTTCCTTTTACTAAATCAATTTTATTTATACATACATAAATTTTATCGGGGAAAAAGCGAACATCGTTGAAGAATTCGAATTGCCGTTCTAATTCGCGATCTAAAGAGAATACGGCTACAATTTGCGTAGCTATTCGACTAATAGTAATTATGCCCATTTTTACCACCGCTCTCTGTCTATCTCCTCCTGGTGCGAAGATAGTGTGGGCTTTTCCGGATTTGTCTTCTCTAAAAACTACACGATTAGGATGAATTGTTTTAGTTTCTTTTTGGTTGAGTCTATCTTCTTTATCTCCTCCGGGAACAGTTGCTTCGCCTGAGAAATCTGTTTTAACAACAGTACATTTTTGCCCACCTTTTACTTGTTCTATGTCTCCAACTTTTAAGTACTTTACAAATAAGCGAAGGATACTAGTTTTACCAGCGCTAATATCACCAAGTAATCCAATGTTCACCATTTTATAGCTCCTCCGATTCTAGTAATTTATTTAATAATAGTTCATAATCTTCAATTAAGTATTGTCCGAGATATGCGTTGTTATGAGCTTCAATGAGTGCAATCAGCACTTCTTTTAGGTTTTTAGCATTATTAGCATATTTTTGAAGATTTTCTGAGGACGGCTCTCCTTCAAATTCTCTCGCTTTCTCTTCAAATCCAAAATTTGCGCGGTCAGGTAAAGAATCGAAAAATCCGAAAGCGGAATAGCCTAAATATTGAAAGAATACAAAAAATCTCGTTTTAATCGATGAGATGACTTTTGTTAAGTATGCTGAAGGATAAATTTCCCCGAGCGTAAGATCATCGTCTTGTTCGATCACAAAATAGGGAGATATTGGTGACACTTGGTTTCCATACATTTCTTTTGGGGGTAGTGAGATAAATGGAAGTTTTTCTGAAACGATCGCCCATAGATCTTCTCTTCTTTTTTCTAATAATATCTCTTTTATTTCATCGTAGGCAAAGAAAAAATCTGCTTGTAACGCAAGCAATGAACTTAGATAAACTGAAAGAGAAGCAAATGTAGCTTCCAGTAAGGGTCTTCTACCTTCGTCGCTATGTGATGGTTTTACGGCACCTCTCCACGCTCGAAGGCCAGTGTAAACAAACCCTTTTACATCGAAAAAACTTCCAGAGAGAAAGATAAAGGACGGGGC
>JAGXNP010000078.1 GCA_019894885.1 Promethearchaeota archaeon
CCTGAGTTTTAAATTCATGTGCTAATCCTTTTAACTCAGAAATTGAGTTATATTCGTTGTAGGTAAGAAACTTCTTTAAACCGTTAATAATATCAGTAATAATATCTAAACCTTGATGTAAAACCGTTCCAATTTGAACAGCAGAAGCCCCTACTAGGATAAATTCTATAACATCTTGCCAATTTGAAGCTCCTCCACATCCGATTATGGGAATTTCTAATATTTTGTATAAATCATAAACTAATTTTACAGCAATTGGATGTATAGCTTTTCCTGAAAGTCCTCCACTTCCATGTGACAAAATCGGTCTTTTTGTATTAATATCTACTTTCATAGCAGCAAGGGTATTAATGGCTACTACGGCATCAGCACCCCCGTTCTGAGCTGCTAAGGCAATCTCTCCTAAGTTAGACACATTAGGATTTAATTTAACAAACAGTGGTACGTTAAGCCCCTCTTTCATTGATTTAACAATAGAGAAAGTAAGATTTTTATCAATACCTATGCTAGAAACCTCGGCATGAGGACATGAAATATTTATTTCTATAGCATTAGCGCCTGCTTGTTCTGCTTTTAATGCAACCTTTATATAAGATTCGATAGTATCTCCAAACACACTTACAATTAACGGAAACTTATATTTCTTTATTTCTTTAATTTCTGTTATAAAGTTATCTATTCCCGGATTTCCAAGCCCTACACTATTTAAAAATGTACCTGGGTAGATTTCAACTATAGAAGGATTCTTATATCCCTTTCTTGGTTTTGGGCCTATTGATTTAGTGGTTATAGCACCTAATCCGACGTCAACTAGCCTTTTCATTGTAGAATATGAAACTCCTAAGATGCCAGAAGCTAAAATTAAAGGGGAATTTAATTTTAACTCAGAAATATTTAGTTCAAGCATTACTATTATTATGTAAGAAATTATTATTATTATTATTTGAGAAATTTATGTACGGCAAGTGTTTAGAATAATGAGATGTTATATTATAGATTCTTTAATAGGGATATATGCTCTCGATGATGGAGGAAATTTCCTTAATTATATCGATTTCTTAGACGACATTCAAAAATCAGTAAATTTTTATAATTCATTAAATAGCAATATTCTCTCAGAAGAATATTTAGACTTCATGAATGAATTAAATAATTCTGGTTTTGATAATTTTGTATTTGATAATAGAAAACTAAAAGATATAACAATGCAGAATTTAGGATATAACACTTCTTTTGAAAAATTTTCTTTAGAATTTAAAAATTTTCGCTTTAATCTAAGTGATCAATTAAAAAAAATAAGTATCACTAAAACACGAGACGATATTCTCTCTTTTTTTAAGAAAGTTGAAGAACTATTGATAAAAGAGCAAATTAGTCAGTATGGGAGTAAGGGTGATGTAGAAGTAGTTCAAATCATAGAAACTTTGGATATTCTTAAAAAATCTATAAGTTTATTCTCAAGTCGCATGAGAGAATGGTACGGTTTGCATTTTCCGGAATTAACTGATAAATTAATAGAAGAAAATATCCTTATTGCAAAAATAATTACAGTTTTAGGAAAACGAGATAATTTCACTTATGAAAAGATCGATCAAGAGTTTAGTTTTAAAGAATCAAGAATTAAAATGCTGCAGAAATTAGCTTCCCAATCAATGGGAGCAGATATTGATCTTAGCATAATTAAAAAGTACGCTAACGAAATTTTATCTTTGGACGATTTTAGGCAGGAATTAGAGGGATATTTAGATACATTGATGGAACAAGTTGCTCCAAATCTTTTTGCTATAGTTGGAGGCTTAATTGGGGCGAAACTAATAGCAAAAGCGGGAAGTTTAAAAAAATTAGCATTCATGCCAGCTTCAAGAATTCAACTATTGGGGGCTGAGAAGGCTTTATATAGGTTCCTTAAAACCGGTGAAAAACGCCCAAAACACGGATTAATTTTTCAGTGGAACCTAATCCGGGGAAGTAAGCCATGGAATAGAGGGAAAATATCTCGAGTGATATCTGGAAAAATTGGTATTTCAGCAAAAGTAGATTATTTTAGAGGAGAATTTGTAGCCGATGTGCTTTCAAAGGAGATAAACGAAAAAATCCAAGAAATTGAGAAGAAATATCCTAAACCTCCACTGAAAAGAAGTGAACCCAAAGCTAAGATTAGATCGAGTAAAAAACAAACAAGTAAAAAAAAAAGGAGGTAAAGTTAAATTGAGCTCCATTAATATAAGACCACATCCAAAATATTCTAATGTTTATATCTCGGGATTACCACAGAATCTAAAACTTTATTCTAAAAACTTAGTTCCTGGAAATAAGGTATATGGAGAGAAATTAATTATTTTTAAAGGAGAGGAATACCGAGAATGGGATCCCTTTAGAAGTAAATTAGCTGCAATGATATTGCAAAAGCCTTCGTTGGAATTCTTGGGGAAAGATTTAAGTTGCTTGTATTTGGGAGCATCCTCTGGAACTACAATTTCTCATCTTTCGGACATTGTGTTCAAGGGAATTATTTATGGAGTCGAATTTGCTGAACGTAGCATGAGACAATTGATTCAAAACACCGATAAAAGAAATAACATAGTTCCAATTTTAGGTGACGCTAATTTTCCAGAAAGTTATGCTAATTCCATTTTTACTCCTATTGATTTAGTCTATCAAGACATCGCCCAACCTAATCAAGCACAAATAGCCATTGAAAATTGCAATTATTATCTAAAAAATAATGGATTTTTAATTCTCGCGATAAAATCTCAATCAATTGACAGCGTACAAAAGTCTGAAAAAATTTATATTCAAGAAAAAAAAATTTTAGAAAAAGCGGGTTATGTAATAATCGATAGCATAAACATTCATAAATATGCTGCGAATCATATTATTTTAATTGTTCAAAAATAATTTAAAATAGAGGAAATCATAATAGATATGGATGTAGATCTCATTTTACAAAATCTGTTATCTTAGCGTTAGATATTTCCTCTCTGATTATTTTTTTCGTAGTTTCCCAAGATTTTCTTGCGAACGGTGGAGCTTTTTTCTTTTCTTTGATCCACTCTCTCAGAAATTCTATAGTTCGCGTATCTGAGGGATATCCTGATCCGAAATCCCCATAATTCTTTTTTAATTCTTCAATAATGCTATCTCTCATATCTTTTGCAATTATTGAGCTAGCTGAGACGATCGGGTATAAATCATCTGCTTTATGTTTAGATATTATTTTATTAGGCGAATATTTAAGAAGAGTTTTGATAGATTTCGCGAACCTTACCTCGTTCACGTCTGCAGCGTCGATATAAATAATGTTGGGCTTTAACGCTTCAATAATTTCTGCCATCTTAATTTCTTCAAGTCTATTCAAAGTAATTCTTTTTTTTTCTCTCGCGTCGATTTCTTGAGCCGAAACGATGATGGTCTTATAATTTTTACATTTATTCTTTATTATTTTAGCTAGCTCAGATCGTTTTTTGGGCGATAATTTCTTTGAATCCTTAACTCCGATATCGGGAAGCAATTTTAACTCAGCTTCTAAAAAACACACTCCACAAATTACCATTGGACCTAAAACGGGACCTCTTCCCGCCTCGTCAATACCACAAATAACTTCGTGGTTAAATTCCTGAGTCTTGGACGAGTTCAATAAATTCCTCTTCGTCATCTATTTTTTCTAAATGTCTAATTTTAACAATAGGAACTTTAATTTTTCTTAACGAGTCTGGTATTTTGATGTCGTTATTTACGATAAAGAGAGAATTTACATGAAATAATTCCTTGAACATATTTAGGCAATTGAGACTAAGTTTATTTATCTTTTTATCCTTTTCTGAAACGCCCGAAAAAAGAGGGTACACACTTCTTTCCTTATTCTCGTCAGAAACTTTAGAATATAAAGAAAATTTAAACGGAATTGGGCTATTTTTGTACCAATAAGAACACACTCCAATATCGTTTAAAACTGCTTGAAGGTGGGTTTCAAAAGGATTACGAGCAACATACTCTCGAGGTTCTTTCCAATCAATTTCAAATTTGAAATTCCATTCAAAAAGATTAATTTTCCTAAAGAGATCATTATTTTCTAGGATGGTTGATAATTTTTTAGCGATTTTTTCAGATGGTCGCATGCTTTCATTTTCGTAAGCACATAGAGTGCGTTTTGTTACGCCAAGTAACTCTGATAATTCCTTTCGTGATATCTCCTGCTTTTCTCTAATGAATTTCATGACATTCCCGTTTAAAAACATTATACCACCTCCTCTTCTAGCCAGAATGTAGGGATACAACCCTTTATTAATTATGTTTTCTAAAGTCGCTAAAGTAATGAAGGGTAGACCTTCTCTAATATAAATAGTGTTGTCTTCTAATTCATTGTATCGATTTTTAATCCCTATTAATAACGGTTTAGATTTTAGCAGCGTAGACAATGATTTAATATCCTTAACTATTTCAGCGTTTAAGTTATCGATGTTCGTAAAAACCTTCACACTGAATATATTCTCGTTCTTTTTTACGAGCAAATCAAAACAAAATTTGCTTTTTCTATTGGAAAAATTATCTAACATAAATGTTTCAAAATTTGCTTTTTTCAGCAAATCATCGATTTTTTCAAGTATTGTGCTTATCATTTAAACCCATATCTAAAAAAGCTAAACAGTTTAATAAAATTTTTTTATTGTGATATAAGATTTAGGCATGATTTACTTATTAAATAAATTGACTCTTACAATCCGTTTTGTATTTATATTTTTTTCTATTTACTTGTAAGCTTAAGAAAATTAGCATCTGTAATTATGCCTATGAATTTTTTATCTTCTTTCACTAACACTGCCGGATAACTTATTAATAAACTAGAAATATCCTTTACATTCCAATTCTTTTCGACTTCAGGGAACGGCAATTCCTTAATGTCAGTCACCTTTAGGTTCAATATAACTGGATCATCAGTTATGTATTTCTGGATTCTTTTTGACGTAATACTTCCGTAATTTTGCTGATTTTCCAATATTGGTACTTGAGATATGTTGTATTTAGTCATGAGCTCTACGGTTTCTTTCACAGTTGAATGTGGATTTATGAATATAATTTCTGGAGTTAAAATGTCTATAGCATGTTTTATGGATCGTTTACGAGCCATTCTTTCATTTTCTAAGAATTCATATATTAATTTAAACTTAGAGTAGGGAGGATCCATCGTACCATTTTCTATTCTTGATATAGTTGATTGAGAAATGCTTAATCTTTCTCCCAACTCTTTTTGGCTAATGTTTAAACTCTTTCGTAAAATTTTAATTTGTGAAGAATCTGGTAATGCCTCCATTTTAAAATCCGTAAAACTTAATTAGTATAATTTAATAGCATATTTCATGCAAATCATGCATAATAGTATCAATAATTATTAATAAATACCATTAATTTTAAGACACATAATTAAAATAACTATTTATATAAATAACATAGAGTTTATGCAAAATGTTGAAAATTTCACAAGCGAATTTTTTACCGATCGAAAAAAGCGAATTTCCGGAAATATGCGAGCGGAAAGGTCTGGGGCACCCTGATAGCGTGTGCGATGCAGTAGCGGATGCTTGTTCGAGAGCCCTTTGTATGTACTATCTGGAAAACTTCAATAGGGTTTATCATCACAACGTTGACAAAGCAGCACTCGTTGGAGGCACGGCTAAACCAAAGTATGGTGGAGGATTAATAATTCAACCACAATATTTTTTAATAGTGGGAAGAGCAATACACCAAATCCTCACTGAATGTGGAACTGAAAGTAAATTAGAATATATACCCGTTGCGACAATCTGTCTTGACACCCAAAGAAAAATTCTCAATGATATCTTCAGGAATCTTGACCTTAATAGAGACATCCAATTCGATTATGCTGTTCGACCGGGATCTATAGATTTAACGGGAGTTTTTGATGAATCGCACCACACAGAAGACATACCACTTTCAAACGATACGAGCTTTGGAGTGGGTTATGCTCCTTATTCAGATGTAGAAAAGATAACATTAGAAGCGGAATATCTGATTAACTCAGATAAATTCAAAGAGAAATGTAAAGGCTCGGGAGAAGATATTAAAGTTATGACGCAAAGACTCGGTAATAAAGTAGGAATTACTGTAGCTGCTGCTATGGTTAGCAAATACATCAATGATGCCGATGAATATATTAATTATACAAATCAAATTAAAGAGGCTGTTTTAGACTTGGCGGCTAAAATCATCCCCGAACGTGAAGTCACTTGCCAAGTAAATGTGGGAGATAAAGTGGAAAAAGGACTTGTTTATCTTACAATAACCGGAACTTCGGCTGAAGCTGGAGATGATGGTGAAGTAGGAAGAGGTAATCGATCTAATGGATTAATTACTCCTTGTAGAACGATGAGTTTGGAAGCTGTTTGTGGAAAAAACCCAATAAACCATGTTGGAAAAATTTATAATATCTTAGCAACCAATATGGCAAGAGAAATTTATAAAAGGGGAGAAGGCGATATTTTAGAGGCACACGTAAAACTTCTATCTCAGATTGGAAGACCAATAAACGATCCATGGATAAATTCAATAGAGTTAATCCCTGCTGAAAATGTAAATTTTGCTAGTATCGAAAAAATAGCAAATGAAGTCTCAGATGATTTTTTATCAAAAGACTATTTAAATGATTTGAGAAAACGATTAATTGCAGGGAAAGAACAAGTATTTTAATTTTAAAGACTAAAGTAAAAGTAGTACCAAAAAAAAATTATTCTTTTTATATTAATTACTGAAAATTAAATATTGTTAGCAATTACTTTATTTTTATATTGAGAGAATCAAACAGATAAAGATGATGAAGTGACTTTTAATTGGGATTAGATAAATGGATAAAACCAGAAGGAACTGTAAAAAAAACTGAGAAAAAAGAAGAGGCAAGATCAACAAAAAAACCTAAGCCTCAACCGATAGAAAAGAATGGTGAAAATGAATCAATAAAATTAACGAAATTTATTCTTATCTGCTCTAAACCAAAATGTAAATACAAAAAAATTATAATGAAAAAAGAATTATCAGAAAAAGATCGTATTTGCCCTCGATGCAAAAACGAAATGAAAGTTCAGTAAATATTAATTAGTAATATCTTTTTCAAGAATTTCGCAATCTATAAGATTGTTAAGATCGAATTTTGCTTCGCAATTTGGGCATCTGTCTTTTTTTTTGCTGTATTTCAAGATTAGATAAAGTATAAAGCCTAAGCCTGCCGTTAGAATGACGGAAAAGCAAAGTATTTCGTGGTAGATATGTTCAAAATTCTTTCGTCTTAAAACGACATTTTGTTCGCATGTTGGACAAAAAACTGTTATTTTCCCCGTTATAATCAACTGTTTTTAATTACGTTATATAATAAAATAGGTAAACTGTTATTTAATTATTTTATGGTAATTAAGAACGGGGGAGAAATCACTGAATTAAACAATCTATTAGAGCTAATTAAAATATACTAAAAAAAGGAGTTCTAGAAATAACATTTATCTTAACTTAATATTAAAAATGTTGAACTTTATATCATATATAAGTTCTTCTTAATTAATTAAGAAAAGTGAACTCATAAAAAATGCCGATATGTTATCATTGTGGAACCGAGAACCCCGAATTGTTTGGTTGTTCTAAATGTGGCCAATCTTATTGCTCAATACATAAAGATCCTATTGATCACGAATGCAATATTGTAATAGAGAGCTTGAATTTTACTCCTCACGCTACACCACAATTGACTCCTCAATATGCAGCTCCATCACAAACAACTCCTCCATTTGCAGCGCAAAGTGGTTTAACAGAAACCATCACGCGAGGAACAACAGATGGAACTTATACATGGTATCGTCAAGAGCAAGCGGTACCGGAAAACGCTTTTGATCCTGAGTCGGGTATTAATTTTAAAGGAATATTATTGGCGCATAAATCTGAATTACTTCATTTTATAATTGGATGTACTTTAATTTTCTTGATTGGAATAATTTCATTCTATAATCAGATTATCGAGTCGGGTTATATATGGGCTCTATTTATGCTAGCTGGTTTTTATATGACTGCATTTCTTTTCCACGAATTTGGGCATCGCCAAGCAGCAATTCGTTTTGGTCTTCAAACAAAATTTCGTTTACTTACATTTGGGATGCTTTTAACGACTTTTAGCCTTATTATGGGCTTTATTAGTTTAATTAGTTCCTCAAGCACATTTCCAATTCTAGCTCTCCCTGGTGCAGTCGTAGTATTAGGATTAGATAAAATAAATAGAAAAACGGGACTATGTAAAGCAGCAGGACCAATAGTTAATTTAATTTATGGTTCCATTTTATTAATTATATCCCTACTTATACCTAATACACTCTACCCTTTGAATTTTTTCATTGGTTATGCATCCTACTTCAATTTCATGCTTGGAGCTTTTAATATGATTCCTATTGGGATATTAGATGGACAAAATATATGGAAATGGAATAAAAAAGTCTATGTCGGTTTAATAAGTTCGTTAGGTCTTATGTTAATATTGTCCTTACTTCTTACAAATTCACCAGTAGGAATATACGTCTAACTTTCTTAACTTTGATTAGGATTTAAAGAATCACGAAGAAATTTATAAGAAAAATTATCAAGGATCGAAATTTTAAAAATGTAAGAAAGAAAAACTAAAGCTTAAAAAGAAGTACTGTATAATTTTTAAACGAATGTAAACTATAAGAAATATTTCATGACATTTTGCGAACATTGTGGGGAAAAAATAAACTTCTTACCATTTAAATGCAAATATTGCGGAGGAGCTTATTGTAAAGAGCATCGTTTACCTGAGAATCACCAATGTAGTTTTGAATCAAAGCATATTCCTATCATAGCTTCATCTCTTAAAGAATCTAAATTTAAACAAGATGATTCCAATAAAGGAGCAATAAATGTTACTAAATACATAAGAAGACAAGAAAAGCAGAAGAAAAAATCATTAAAGCAAATGCGCAGGTACTCGTCTAGGAAATCACAATATCAAGGTATTAAGGTGATACTTTTACTAATTATCTCCTTTTCAATAGTAGCGATAATTTTTAGAAGTTTGTTTATAGAAGAGTATGTTTTTTTAAGCCTAAATGCTATAATTTACAAATATACATTTCATACTTTTATTACATCTCTTTTTATATATTCAATTGATCCATTCAATTATTTCTTCTTCTTTTCAATAATTCTTATAGTTATAATATTTTACTTCGCTTATTTAATGGGGAGAATGATTGAATCAACTTTTGGAAAGAAATTCTTGGTAAAATTATTCTTATTTTCCGGATTTGTTTCTATATTGTTTTATATTATATTGAGGCTTGGGTTAATACTTTATTATCCTTTAGACAGTTTTTCTAATTATGATAGTGTTGGATTAGTTTGGGGGGGATTATTTGGTTTGTTTACTTTTACTATTTTCCCTGCAATGAATCAAAGATTTACATCACTGATAACAATAATTCCAATCAGGATGAGTGGAAAGAGTTTTTTACTTATCATTATTCTCTTTAGATTAATTCCAGGATTAATCTTTGGGTTAAGTGTTTCACCCCTATATTTTCTCCCCTATCTCCCCGAATTAGGTGGAATATTAGGATCATATTTAGTATATAAGTTTAGAATGTTTATGTGATTAGAATTTTATTCTTTATTTTTTCTTGGAATTAGTAAAAAATATCAACGATTAAATCTTATTTTTTCTATCTTAAATTAATTAAATCATTCAATTAATATGTCTAAAGATGGATTATCAAAAGTTATTGAATTAAATGAAGATTTAATTGAAAACAACGATAATCTAGCAGCTCAAAATAAAGAAATATTCAAAAAGCATAATATTGTGTCTTTTGATATTGTTGGGGCTATAGGTGCAGGAAAAACTGCTTTATTGGAGTCAATTTCGAAAAAGATCTCAAGAAATAAGCGAGTTTTAGTTATTAATGGGGATGTTGTCACGCGTATTGATGCTGATCGCATTGAAAAACATGGTGTTAAAACCGTTCAGATTAACACAGGTAGAGAATGTGCCTTAAATTCATATCATATCTCTCAAGTAATAAAAAACTATGATTTAAATAATTTTGATGTTGTTTTTATAGAAAATGTGGGTAATCTAATATGTCCCTCAGATTTTATTTTAGGAACAAATAAGCGGATTGTAGTAGTCTCAATTACTGAAGGTCCATGGGTAATTCGTAAACACCCTATGCTATTTAAATTTTCTGATATAGCAGTAATAAATAAAATAGATCTAATTGATGTAATAGAAGTTAATCTAGAAGAAATGATTAGAGATGCTATTGAAATAAATCCGAATATAAAAGTGTTTACAACCAGTGCTATTACAGAAGAGAATATACCCGAATTAGTAAAAGAACTATTTTACAATTAAATTGTAGAAATTATGTTAAAAATAAAAGTAAATGAATATAATAATAAATTAAAAAATATTTTTTATTGAAGGTGTTGAAATATCAGTCTAAGGCAATATAATACCGAATTAGGTTTATTGATTGATAAAATTGTTAAAGTTTATCTTGATAATGATAAATTCTTCGTAGGACAACTCAAAGGAGTTTCAGAGGACAGTAATCTCATTCTTACAAATGTTAAAAGTGAAAAAAATAAAGTTTTTCCAAAACTAATGATTAGGAGCTCGTATTATCGTTATGTGACTGTTGAAGAAGAACCGTTTCCTATGCAAGGATTAGCAGACAGAATTGCTACTATTTTTTCCAAAGGGCACGTAAATTATATAGAAGATCAAAACATTATTTCTATTTTAAATGGGAAAATTATCGTAAATGAAGACGGTGTGAGAGGTACTGGCCCTTCTGCTGATCGCGTGAAAAAAATTTACGATCAATTTAAAATCGATTTAGACAAGGAATAAGTAATTCTATTTTTTTTTAACTTATGTTGTTTCTTTTTTTCTTTTAAAGGTTTCCAATAAGTTTTTTAATTCAATATCTTTAATTATATTTTTTAAAAGCGCTTTTCCTAAGGGCGTTATTCTTAGTATATTTTGATCTTCGATTTTCCTTAAATAATCATTTTCGATTAAAAATTTCATATCAGAATTCCATACTTCTTTAAAAATATCTTTTAGGTCATTTAAGTCTAAATTTTCATCCAATTCCTTACTAAGGGCAAGGATTAGAGCTAGAGTTCCGTATTGTGATGGAGTAACTCTATCATCTTTTCCTTCAGAAGTTAAAATGTAATAATTTTGATCTAAGAACTTCGATTTAATAAATTCAAACCCTACATTTCTTAAACTTGAATAAACAGCGCTTATCACCTGTTCAAAATCCAAGTTCTTCGTTAAAATCAAGAGATCTTCTTCTCTTATCATTTTTTGGGGGCTTGTTAAAACAATTTTAGCAATATTTTTCACAATCTCTTCAAAATTCACAGTTTCCATCTATTTCTCATCATCTCTCATTTACTTTTATAATTTTCAAATTTTCTATATCTTTTTTCAAGTCTAGGTTTGACATAAGCAATATAATACTCACATTGGATAAATTATCGTCAGATTCAAATAAGGGCAAAATTTTCCTGATGGTTCTGTATATTGAACCACCTTTATTATATATAGGAAGAACGAATAAATTTGAAAAAATAATATTATTTGAATTTAGCAATACTTTAAACGAGATAAAAAAACTAATTATAAAAAAAATTTTTTCAGGAGTAGTTAACTTCTCAAAATTTACTTTAATTTTGTATTTTCTTGTGAAATTCGTTTTTATCAGAAAAGCAGTGTTCATTTGGTTTGTAACGAGGTTAAATTGTACTTGAAGTTGAACTTCTTTTAGAAACTTATTCATTACATGTTCAACGTTTTTAATTTTATTCTCAAAAATACGAAGATGTTCAAAAACTTCTTCGATTTCTTCTTCTTTAACGCTAATTTTTATTTCTTCATCGTTATTTCTAAGGCTTGCGTCAATTTCTTTAAACTTTTCAATCATTATAGGTATATTACTTGGAAAGTTATTTTTATCAAAATTGTTTGGAAACGATATATTATCCAATTCAGAGTCAACTTTTATTATTTCTTGTTCAATCTCTAAAGAAGGTCTAATAGATCGTGAGAGTAACTCTTCAGTCTCTCCAAATTGAACTTCTTTATTTTCCCTAAGTTCTTTTTCATAATTCTTATGAACTTGTTTCAGTCTCTCCTCGTCTTGGTTTATGATTTCTAAAATTTCTTCATAATCCTTTCTGTAAATTTCATAATTTGGTAAAAGCTCTTCGAGTTCTGCTTGTGATTGTGTTGATCTTAGTCTAATCTTGTTAATTTCATATTGAGTATCTTTTGCTTTTTTTTGAAGGGCTCTAATCTTCTCTGAATTCGTTAAATTTGTATCAATATTTAACCTTAAAAACGAATCATTTTCATTCTCTGTTTTTGATCCTTCTAATTGCCGAGTAATTTTATTAATTTGATCAAAGCAATTTTTTTTAATTTGAGATTGTTCATGAATGAGTGTTTCATAAGTTGTTAGATCTTTCTTGATTTTGTCAATTTGATTTTTACGCTGAAAATAATCTTCTT
>JAGXNP010000079.1 GCA_019894885.1 Promethearchaeota archaeon
GAGTTGAACAACACTTCTCCAGCGAGATAGATTACACAAAATTAAAGTTGGAAATGCAACTATTAGTAGATAAAATTTTACAGAAAATAAATTATCAGCAAATTTTAAACTTGAACTACAAGGCTTTTACTGCAGGTCTAATTTACTATATTGGACAGACTTTAGATAATCGCAAGATTTTTACTCAAAGTATTGTTGAACAAACAAGCAGATTTTCGAGTACGACCATTAGAAATAAATATCACGTCTTAAAACATATATTAGGAAATCCATCAGAATTTAATCCCTAATCATAACACTTAACTTAGTTTTAGAGAAAAAATTATATAATTATAAATGTTTAAATCAATATTTATAAAATTCTAATACATTCTTAAGTTGAGATGTATATTGAAATGAATCAAACCCAAATTCGTTCTGATAATTCATATTTCCAACCAATTGATATTTTAATTTCAGAATTTCAGACAGATCCTAATAATGGTTTGAAAACTTCTGAAATAGAAAAAAAATATATCAAATATGGCTATAATGAATTACCAAAAATTAAAAAATCTCTGTGGAAAATCTATTTAGCACCAATATTCAATTTCTTAATTATAATTTTAATCATTACAGGATCTATAGTATTAATTCTAGGGGATCAAACTTCGACAATCATTACTTTTACCGTAGTACTGATAAATTCGGCAACGGTTATTACCCAACAATTCAGAGCCCAAAAAGCATTGGGATCGCTAAGACAAATTGCTGCTCTAAAATCCATCGTTCTAAGAGATGGTATTCAATTCGAAATACCTACGAAAGAACTGGTTCCCGGAGACATTATTTTATTAGAACAAGGTGATAAAATCGGAGCGGATTCTCGTATTATTGACTTTACTAACTTAACAGTTGACGAAGCACCCTTAACGGGAGAAAGTGAGCCAGTGGAAAAAAGCAATAAAATTATTAAAGAAATGAATTTACCAATCCAAAAACAAAATAATATGGTTTTTATGGGAACTTATATACACACTGGAAGAGGAACAGCGCTTGTCACTGGAACGGGGTTAAATACTGAGATTGGTAAAATTTCAAATCAACTTAACGAGATGGGTTCAATTGAGGATATTCCACTTACTAAAAAATTAAATAGACTAGGATATATCCTTGGGACGATTGTAATTATTAACTTAATAATTCTAATTATCTACAAGTTTAGTGTCTTAGGATTACAAGGATTATTCTTTGGAGATAATATAACTCATGCTATAACCAGTTCAATCTTAAGAGCTATGGGTATTATGCCCATTAATCTTCCATTATTATCAACTCTCGTACTTGTTACAGGCGTTCTCAATATGGCTCAAAGTGGCGTAATAGTCAAAAATCTATCAGCTATCGAATCACTTGGACGTGTATCAGTCATTTGCTCCGACAAAACTGGAACAATTACCAAAAATGAGATGACAGTTGAGAGATTTTGGATAAATAACAAGGAATATATTGTTACAGGCTCGGGTTATGATTCTGAAGGTGAAATTCTCTTTAATGGAGATCTTCAGAATTTACCAAACGATAGTACTTTTCAAACTTTTATTGATTCAAGTGTAGTAAATAATAATGCAAAACTAGTATACGAAGATGTAAAAGTAAAGCTAAAAACTTCAAAAGAAATAGCAGTAAGAAAAGCTTTAGGTTCGCCGACTGAAGCAGCATTATTAGTTTTAGCTGAAAAAGCAGGGTATATACCGTACGATATAAAAAGTAAATATAAAATTGTGCAAGAATTTTCTTTTGGCTCCGAATTTAAGAGAATGACTACCGTGTGCGAGCTTAATACAGATAATTCTTATAAGATCGCCTTTTCAAAAGGTGCTCCTGAAATAATCTTAAATATCGCTAATAAAATTGAGAAAAATGGTAAAGAAAATGCTCTAACTAATGATATAAGAGAACTACTACTGAAAGAAATACAAACTCGAGCAACTCAAGGATATCGAACTTTAGCTATAGGTTATAAGAAATTTGAGGAAAAAAGTGAGATTAAACGACAGGAAGTAGAAAGTAATTTGATTTTTTTAGGATATGTCTCTATTCTAGACCCTCCCAGACCAGGAGTAAGAGAATCTGTAGAAGAATGTGAGTCAGGCGGCATAAAGGTCGTTATGATCACAGGAGATCACCCCGCAACAGCCAAGACTATTGCGTCGCAAATGAGAATATATAAAGAGGGAGATTCTATTGCAGAAGGAGCTGAAGTATCCAAATTAAATACTGAAGAATTTAACAATGTTTCTGTCTTTGCTAGAGTAAATCCTTCAGATAAGGAAATAATAGTGGAAAAATATCAATCCCAAAGTCATATATGTGCCATGACAGGCGACGGTATTAATGATGCATTAGCATTAAAACTCGCCAACGCGGGTATTGCTATGGGCATTACTGGAACTGATGTTGCTAAAGAAACTGCTGATATGGTCGTAAGTGACGATGACTTCACTTCAATTGTTAAAGGAGTTAGAATTGGACGAGGCTTATTTGCGAGAATTCGAAGTATAATATTTTTTTTTATCTGTTTAAATCTAATGGAATCTGTAATTTTTTTTGCTTATGAGTTTGTCCCATTATTTGATTTGTTTAACTCAGAGTGGCAGCATATTTATATATACGCGATAGTTCATTCACTTCCAGCGTTAGCGTTAGTTATTGATAAGCATCCTACTGATGTGATGAAAGAACCACCCCGAGACGAACAACAGCTCCTAAACAAGAATATGTGGGTTTTACTAGTAATAGCAGCTTTTTTAATGGGAATTGGATTGGTATTAGCTCTTCAATTTACATTAGAAGGCTTTATCCCATTGAATGAATGGAATCTTAATCCTGCTATTAGTTATATTCCTTTTGGATCAACACAACCCGAATTGTTAGCACAAAAAGCAAGAACTATGTTTATCACCACACTTTACATTGTTGAAACTACCTTCATCTGGACATTCAGACGGCCTAACAAATCACTTATAAAAAGCCTTAAAGACGAATTTTCGTTAACCTTGCTTGCAATAAGCTTATTTACACTCTCTCTACATGTCTTATTTGTCTTCTTTTCAAATGACGTTAATTATTATGTGAATGATGAATTTGATTTAGATTTACAAATTAACTTTCTCTTTTTGAGTGGTACAGATTGGATTATATGTATTTTGCTGGCACTACCAGGTTTACTTGGAATAGAGCTTTTTAAATATTTTGCGAGAAGAAAAAATGTACTTTTCTAAATTGCCTTAAATGAGTCAAAGGTATTACTACACAAATGTACATGTTTTTCAATTGAAGCACACTAATTTATTTTTCCATTACTAATTTTTATAGGTAAAAATACTATAAAATAAAAAGAAGAATTTCTATAGTGTATTTATTATAATTACTTTTTATCATAAAATCAAAAATAAGATTAAGTCCCGGGAGAATTTCTAATGGAAGAAATCTACTATAATATGGAGTTAGATCAGATCTATAAAAAATTTCAAACGAACTCAACTAATGGATTAACAAATGAAGAAGCGCAAAAACGGATTGAACTCTACGGATTTAACGAGATTCCAAAAACTTCTAAAGGATTTATCAAAATTTATCTCGCTCCTTTATTTAATTGGTTAATCGTAATTTATCTTTTCGCCTCGTTAATACTTTTTTTAGCAGCAATCATAATGGGCGAAGGACAATTAGTATTCGTCGTATTAACTTTATTTATAGTTGCTCTCAATTGTGTTGTAGCAATCATACAGCAATTCAGAGCGACAAAAAAATTAAATGCACTACGAGAAATGACAGCACCTACAACCACTGTAATAAGAAATAGTCAAAAGGAGGATATTACGACAAAAAAAGTAGTTGTTGGCGACTTATTAGTCCTCAAGCAAGGAGATCGAATACCTGCTGATGGGAGAATCATTCAATCTTCTAACCTAGAAGTTAACGAATCCAGTTTAACGGGAGAATCTGAGCCAGTCAGAAAAGCTCATGATGGAACCGCAATAAAAAAAGAGGAAGTAGCTATCGCTGAACGGCATAATATGGTGTTTTACGGAACTTTCATCGCTACTGGTAATGCAACAGCAATATCAGTAAAAACGGGGAAGGATACCGAAATAGGAAAAATATCGCAAGGTTTAGAAGACGCAGGAACAAGCGAGATTCCAATTCGAGCAAAAATGAATAATTTTGGTAAGTGGCTTGGATTGATCGTTATCGGTTTTTGGTTTATTATTCTTATGATTCTTTGGGGCGCTACAGGTGAGTTAGATATAGTCAAAAGTCTTAATTCTGCAATGGATCTACTACCTATCAATATACCTCTCCTTGTAACAATTATTTTGTTAACAGGCGTTGTTGCTATGGCACACCATGGTGTCATTATCAGAAATCTCGCTTCAGTAGATAGTTTAGGCCGAGTAAGTGTAGTTTGTTCAGATAAAACAGGTACTTTGACAAAAAATCAAATGAGCATCCAGTTTGTATGGACAAACGGTTCTACATATAAAGTCTCTGGTAGTGGTTATAGTCCTGAGGGAGATATTATATTAGTCGATGATCCGAAAAATTCTGTATATGTGAAACACATCGATGATCATCCTCAACTCAAGTTGCTTTTAATTTCAGGGTTCTTGAACAATAACTCTGCTTTGGTAAAAAATGAGCTTGAGATATCCGGTAAAACTATACAGAACTGGAATGTAATTGGTTCTCCTACAGAAGGTGCATTAATGGTTCTTTTTCAAAAAGGAATGGGAGATTATCTTCTAGAAGATTTTGAGTACATTAAAGAGCACCCGTTTGATTCGAAGGTTAAAAGAATGACGAAGGTTTATAAAAAAGAGGGTAAATTTTATTCTTTTACTAAAGGTGCAAGTGAGATCTTAATACCTTTATGCAAAAAAGTCTTGTTTAAAGATCAGGAGTTAGAATTTACAGACGAGATTAAAAATAAAGTTTTAAATATTTCGGATATCTACGCAGGACAAGGATATAGAATCTTGAGTTTATGTTATAGGAAACTAGATGCTATTCCACCAGAAGATGAGAAAAGTAGAGAGTTGTGCGAGTCGGACATGATTTACATCGGGTTTGTAACGATACTTGATCCTCCTCGGGAAGGCGTAAAACAAAGCGTTGAACAATGTTACAACGCTGGAGTGGAAGTTGTAATGATTACTGGAGATTCTCCCACCACTGCGAAGGCTATCGCCCAGCAAATCTCTATTATTAAAAATGAAGACGAAATTGTATTAGAAGGTAAAGAAATAAAGAATGTTAAATCGTTTTATGATTTTAGCAAAATTAAAGTTTTTGCCAGAGTATCTCCAGAGCATAAACAAGACATAATTGAAAAGTACCAAGAGGCTAATCAAGTTGTCGCTATGACCGGAGATGGAGTTAATGACGCTCTAGCTTTAAATATGGCGGATGCAGGAATAGCTATGGGTATTCAAGGAACTGATGTTGCGAAAGAAGCGAGTGATATGGTAATAAGCGACGATTCTTTTACATCAATTGTTACTGGTATCGAAGAAGGACGTGGCATTTTTTCTCGCATCAGAGCAGTAGTATTTTTCTATATCTGCATAAATGTTTTTGAAGGCATTGTCCAATTTATTTTATCTGTTATTTTAGACTTCCCATATTTTTTAACCCCAGCATTCTATTACCAATGGGTTTTCCTCTCGATAACGGTTCACATTTTTCCGGGTTTAATTCTCACATTCGATAGTAATTCTAACGATTTAATGAAGCAAAAACCTCACGATGAAGAAGAAATCTTATCCAAAAATACTGTAATTCTTCTGTTTATATTTGGAGCGCTATTAGCGACTAGCATGATAGTTGTTTACTTCATCACAATTACAGGATTTTATCCTGTTTTTCCAAGTAATATTAACTTTGGAGATTTAAACGATGCTTATTTGTTTTCTCCCCTCACATTCCCAGATGGAAGTGGAATTTCTCTAAATGAAGCTAAAACTCTTACAATGTTAATGGTAACTATTTTCATCTGCGAATCATTTTTAGTTTTACAAATTCGGAGACCAAATAAATCGTTAATTAGGAGTATAAAAGAAGACAGCACCCGTTTCATGTACGCTCTAATTGGTTTTTTATTTGCAGTGTTTATAGCACTGATATATATTCCCGGATTCCAAGTAACACTTGCTGACTGGGGCTTAAACTTTAGATTTATGTTCCTTACAGGATTAGACTGGCTAGTGTGCTTTTTAATTTCGTTAATCTGTATTGTTTCCTTTGAATTCGTCAAATACATGGCAAGACGATCTGGAATATATCTCTAATCTACTTTTTATTTTATAAATTTAAATCTAATAGTAGATTAGTATATTTAAATAACAATTTAGGTCATTATAATTGAAAATTGATAAAATTATGGTTAATAATTCATTAATAGGTTATTTTACTATAGGCATTTATTTAATTTTTACTTGTATTTCTGCCTTTTTTAATTTATCTCTTATAGATCCCATTAATCATTGGGTAAGTGATTTGGGGAATTCAATTCTTAACCCAGATGGAGCAGTGATATATAATATTGGATGCATAATTACAGGTTGTTCTCTTATGATTTTTTTCATAGGGCTGAAAAATTTGCTAAATATTATGAAGAAAGGTAAAAAATTCTTTGTACTTATTATTATATTTGGGATATTTCTTTCCTTCTCAGATATTATGATTGGTGTTTTTTCAGAAGATATATTTACTGCACATTTATTCTGGTCCCTAACATTTTTCATTATTTTACTTCCAATATTACTTTTTGGAGGTATTGTTCTGACAAAATATGTTAATTTCCCGAGACTAATTGGTTACTATGGTATTGTTTTAACATCAATAAATATTCTTTTCCTGTTTTTCTATATTCCTGTATTCGAATGGATTACAATTTTTAGTTCTTTATCTTTTGTAGGATTAATCTCATATCAATATCCTAAAAAGGGCGAGTTATGGGTTAAAGCCACTCCTTAGACAAAAAATCAAAAGTTTTTTTCTTAATTTCGTACTAAGTTTATCCGTTAATTTTTTAATATTTGAAGAAATCTTAGTATTTATGATAAAAGGAAAACGAATTAAATTAGCTCCTCTTGAAAGGAAACACATTGATATTTTTCTAAAATGGTTTAACGACCCCGAGATTACGCAACACTTAATAATGTATAAACCATTGACCCGTGATTGGGAAGAAGAATGGTTTGATTCGCTTAAACACAAAGAAGATAGCGTTTATTTCTCAATTCTTTTATTGGATCAAGAGGATCCTGAAAAAATCATTGGAATTTGTGCCATACAAAATATAAACGCCAAAAATCGAGCATGTTCTTGTGGTATTACTATCGGAGAGAAAGAATATCAAAACAAAGGATATGGAACGGAAGCGATGGAAATGTTGGTAGAATATGGGTTCAACACATTAAATATGAATAGGATCGAATTAGTCGTTTACGAATTTAATATTCGCGCTTACAAATCCTATCAAAAAGTCGGTTATGTCGAAGAAGGAAGAAAACGACAAGCAAGGTATCATAATGGCAAATATTACGACGAAATAATAATGGCTCTCCTAAGAGAGGACTGGGAAAAGAAAGCAAGAGAGTAAACCAAGTTACTTTTAAACTTATTACTAAAACAATTTAATTTTTAAAATAGTTAATATTCACTTCAATAACAGTTATTAGAAGTAGAAAAGGTGTTTATTGTTAGTAAATCAATAGTATCCATCGTAAAATATGAAAAGGAAAAAAATTCCGTAAAGGAGGCTGTCGAACTCTCAAATGGATTCGAAATTCTTGACTCAAACGCTAAAGTTTTTATAAAGCCTAATTTAGTTTATTGGAATCGACACTGTAATTTTCCAAAGTGGGGTATGCTTACAACTTCCAGTGTAATGGAGGAAATATTAATATTGCTGAAGGAACATGGTGTGACTGACATAACTATTGGGGAAGGAATAGTTACAGAAAATCCAAAAGATAGAGAAACATCTAAAGACGCGTTCGAAAAGCTAGGATATAATACTTTTAAGAAACGATATGGCGTTAAAGTTTACGATATCTTTGAAAGGCCGTTTGAGAAAATAGATTTAGCTGAAGGAGTGTCGGCAAAAATGAACGCAGATATGCTTCATTCAGATTTTTTAATAGATGTCCCTGTTCTCAAAACTCACGCTCAATGTGTTGTTAGTTTAGGGTTAAAAAATTTAAAAGGTTTAATTAGCATACCATCGCGTAAAAAGTTCCATGGTGACGATCCTAAATATACTCTTCATTATAATGTATCAAAATTAGCAAATAAAGCACCACCGAGCCTTACAATCATAGATGGGATTTACACCCTTGAAAGAGGCCCAACTTTTGATGGTAAAGCCCATAGAAGCGATATAATAGTAGCGTCAACAGATATACTTTCAGCAGATTTGGTTGGATCTAGTTTACTAGGTATTGATCCTATAGCTGTCCCTCATCTAGTCCAAGCAGCTAAAGATAGAAATCGTCCAATAGATTTATCTGATATTGAAGTTAAAGGAGAAAATATAGAAGATCTTGCAGTACCCCACGGATGGGATTTTATATATAAGAATAATAATACATTACCTCTCTCTTACGCAAAAGCAGGTATTGGAGGGATAAGTTATCGCAAATACGACGAGACAATATGTACTTACTGTAGTTTTTATAGTGGAGTTATACTAGTAGCAATTAAAGAAGCGTGGAAGGGTAAAGATTTTGATAATGTAGAAATTCTTACCGGAAAAGTAATGGAACCGTCTGAAGGAATGAATAAAACAATATTACTTGGACAATGCCAATACAATAAGAATAAGGACCATCCAAATATCAATGAACTTATCGCTGTTAAAGGTTGCCCTCCTGAAATTGAGGGTTTACAAGAAGCGCTAAGGCAAGCAGGGATTAGAGCGCCATCCTATATCTTTAAAAATATCGACAAAGCTCCTCTGCTATTCTTAGGAAAGTATGAAGGTAAGCCCGAGTTTCAAGAACATTTTTATCAAGTAAATTAATTTTTTTTTTAATACGAGTTCCTATCCAATTCGTTCTTTGTTTTAAGGAATATCTTGTTTTTGGAAGATCAAAGTCGCAAGGCCAAAGAAAATTATGGTTAAAGCAACCATAATTAGAATAATCATAGAAGGAGTAAGAGTCAAAGGAGTAATGGTTATTCCTAAAAGTCCCCCATAACTACCGATTGAACCAAATAATCCTCCGATATTTGATATCCAAACCTTTCCTAATTGCTCGAAATAATATGTGAAGGAAAATAGAAGTGGCCAATCACTTCCTGCTAAGATCGTGAGAAAGCTGATCAGTGAAGGCATAGCCATAAAAACCAAGATGGGAACGAAATATGCAAGCCCAACTTTTTTAAATACGCTTGAGGAAAAAACAACGATAGCTGTCAATGGGAGAAGTGCTATAAGACCGATAAGAAATATATATCCTCCTATGGATAATATATCTGCAATGTAGATTGGATCAACATAAAATATCGACCCTAATGTAAATGAAATGGATACACAAATCATTGTAATGACAATCATTACTATGAAGGCCAAAATTTTTCCCCAAAGAAATTCCCACCGTCTCACAGGCTTACTAAAAAACCACGATAATGAACCATTCTTTTTATCGTTAGCCACTGAACCTGCCCCTATACTAATGCTGAAGATCAGTCCAAAATAGTAGATGTAAATATTAAAGAACATATTAATCAAGTCTCTGATACCATCAAAAGCAATCGAACCTACCAAACGATTTATTACCCAGAAGGAAAAAAAGAGTATTATCCCCGGAGCTGCGCTCGTCATACCAAGAATTAGAAGTTTCTTCTTACCCGCGACTAATTCGGTTTTAAAAATTGTTCCTATTGAACTAAAATAACCTCGGTTTTGTTTTCTCTTTACCCAAAATATCATTCCTGCGATCAACCCTGTAATTGCCACTATAAGTATAAAGAAAGGTATCCATTGAAATGGTGGATAGTTAAGTAGTTCAATAATAATTGTTGATGAATACTTATTACCCATGCTGTCAATGGAAACAACTGTTATATTATGTTCACCGGGATCAGATATTTGTATTTGATAACTACTAGAATATTGATCATGAAAACCGGAGCCATTAATCTCAGCATAAAACTGGTTATCGAAGTAAATTTGAAATGTAATGTTAAGATAACCATCTATAATAGGGCTATCCCATCCTATCCAAGTGAGATTAATAATCCTTTCGGATGTAGAATAACTAATATTGAAAGTAAAAAAGCCAAATCTAAATGGTCCTGTGATAACATTTGACGGAAACACCAGATCATTTAACAAGGAGATATTAGAATTTGTAATGTATGTACGTGAGGATGGCAATCCATTCAGCGATACCAAATTAATCTGAGAATTAACAACTAAGATGTTCCCAGCAATCCCAAATTCATTGAGTGTGGCGAGATTACTACTATTTAGAATTATATTAGCATAATCGAATTTCCAGACTGTTGTTGTAGGAGTATGGCATTCAAATAGTTCAATAGATGTGGTATCTCGACATTCAATAAAACCTCCAACTGTTGAATTTTCTATAAAAAGAGTTGAAAGATCTGATATGATCAAATTCTGTGTAATATTTGATTTTTGAAGTATGAACAGATTCCCCGTATTGAACATGTAGATGCTGCCTTGTAGTGTAGAGTTTACTATACTGACACTTGCGGTAAACTTTATGATAATATCCTCTATAATCGTTTGGTTCTCGATTAGAATATTTCCGCTTTCATAAGTTATACTATTTTGAAGCGGAGTAGAAAAGTCTTGCGAAAAAATTTCTGATTTATTTTCATTTATTATGGTATATTGGATAATAAAGCCGGCAACAATGAATAGGCTAAGGATCAAGATAGGTAATTTGAGTTTCTTTAGCTTCTGAATTATTTTAATCATTTTTCCATCCCTCCAAGCTGTTCAGAGTTTAATGCTTTCATAAAGATTTGTTCAATATCTAATCCAGTAGATCGAAATTCTTTAATAACAATATTATTTTGAAGGGAAATATTCGCAATTATCTGCCAGACTTCATCTAATTTATCAGTATTAAGTATAATAGAATCTACTTCTTCAGTGATATTTGAAACAACAGACGAGAGAGCTTCTCGGAACAGTTTATGATTAGGGCTAATAACGATTACTTGAGTTTTCAGTTCGTCATTTAACTCATCGATACTTCCCTCCATAATAAGACGACCATGATCAATAATAGCTATAGAATCAGCTTTCATTTTTTGGATTTCAGGTAAAATGTGAGTCGAAATAAAAATCGTTTTACCTTCCTTGTTGAGATTCTTAAGAAGTTCAATAATTTGATTCCGACCAACTGGATCCAGATTTGAAGTAATTTCATCTAAAATTAGTAGTTCAGGATCATTCATGAGAGCTTGAGCAATACCTATTCTTTGTTTCATTCCAGCAGAATACTTTGCGATAATACGTGTTCTCGCATCAGATAAATCCACAAGCTGAAGAAGTTCGTTAATCTTTTTCTTGGTTTCTTGGATGGGCATATGAAACACTGATCCGATATAAGTAAGTAATTTTTCTGCTGTCATAGACTGGAAATATGTTGGATGTTCAGGGACATATCCAATACGTTTGTGGATATCCATTTTGTCTTTCCCATGAATATCATGTCCAAACAGCTCTATACGCCCTTCTGTTGGAAACAATGAACCAATCATCATTTTTATAGTGGTGGTTTTTCCTGCTCCATTAGGTCCTAAGAGTCCGTAAATCCCCCCTGTAACCTTTAAATCTAATTTATTGACTGCTATAACATCTTTAAAAGCTTTTGTTACCCCAAAAGTCTGAATAATAGGATCTTTCAAATATTAGGACCTCGATCTATATTTGAGAATATGAATTTTTAACTCAATATAAAATTTACCGTAGTTGCTCTTTAATAGATCAAAGCACCATTTGTTTACTGATTACTTTTATACTTAAGTTCTAGTAGTCTAGGAATCTTCCGTATAAAGATCATGAATTCTCGTACCAATCTAGAATTTCATCTTTTTTTTATTTTAAGTATTTGTTTCAAAAAATAAAAAATTCTCATATAGAAGAGCTTACTTTATATTATTTAAAATCCAATTAAACCTGTTCAGCGAAAATCTGATAGAAAAAGCTGAAATGCAAAAAATTATAAAAGAAAACTTTCTGCGTTACTAAGCCTTATGGAGAAATATAATTATCTTATACTCCAGGACC
>JAGXNP010000007.1 GCA_019894885.1 Promethearchaeota archaeon
CCCATATCTCTACCATTTGACTCAACCCATATTTTTCCTCCATGCGCTTCTATAAAACCTTTAGTGATATACAACCCTAACCCAGTTCCTTTATTTAGAGTAGAATGACCATCAACCCTTTGTTCAATTGTCACAAATTTGCCAAAAAGCTTTTGAATTTCTTCTGAAGTCAAACCTTTTCCATTATCTTTTATTTTAAATAGAACACTTTCATGTTCCTCTACAATAGATATATCAATTTTTCCATTCTTCGGAGTAAATTTGACCGCATTTGATAGAAGATTCAAAAAAACTTGTGAAATTCTGAAATGATCTACACTCAATTTAAGATCTTCTGAGATGTCAACATTAACCGTTAAATCTTTTTGGCTAACTTGTAACTCTAAATCAGAAAGACAGGCATCTATTATATGAAGAAGATTTTCTTCTCTTTTAACTAACTCTACCTTTTTTGCTTCGATTTTCATTACATCTAACAACCGATTGATATAGCCTTCTAGCCGTTGTACATTATTCAATACCCTATTTAAATCCTCTTTAACCTCCTCATTCAATCCCTTTTCTCTTAAGAGAATCAAATCGACATATCCTCCTACAGAAATTAGGGGTGTTTTTAAATCGTGAGCAGCAATGCTGATAAAATCTGTCTTCAACTTATCCAATTCTTTTAATTCAATATTTTGTTGTCTCAATATTCGTTCGGACTCTTTTAATTTCTCTTCAGCGAGTTTTTCTACTGTAATATCATGTAGCATCGCTAGAATCAGTAGTTCCCCGCCTATTTTAATGTTTGACAATTCAGATTCAACCCACATTGGTTTTTTATCTTTATTATAAATTTTTGTGATTTGAGGCTTTATTATTAGATTAGTTAATCCTTCTTCAGATATCAAATCCTGAACTAATCTCAATTCGGGTATTGTTTCTTTGGGAAAAATATCTATAAGAGTCAAATATTTTTTATCAATAAGATCTTCTTTTTGATAACCAAAGAGTTTCGTTGTGGCTGAGTTCATATCAATAATTTTGCCTTCGTAATCAAAAAGTACAATGCTAAATGGAGAATTCTCATATAGGTGACGATATTTTTCCTCTGATTCTTTTAATTCTTGTTTAGCTAAATTCTGTTCCGTAACATCCGTTATAAGAGCTAAATCAGCGAATCGACCTAAATATGTAATAGTTTTACTGTAAGATTCTATCCATTTAATTTTTCCATTTTTAGCAATTATTCTATAAGAGCCATATGGTGGGAGAGAAGAGTCGCCTTTTTGTCTTGCCGTCAGGTATTCAATGGCTTGTTTTTGATCTTCGGGATGAATATTGAATAGTAATTCTTTTAATGACCAATCCATCATTTCATCTATTGTAAATTCATTAATACCTTCCATCGCCTTGTTGACATACTTTACTTTGTCATCTTGAATAATAACTATTCCAAATGTTGAATGTTCAGTGATAGTCCTAAATTTCTCTTCAGATTCTTTTAACTCTTGCTCAGCTTTCTTACGATCGGTAATATCTATACCAGATACTAAATCAGCTGGACTTCCCATAAAATTAATTGTTTTTGAATAATTATCTACCCATTTAATACTTCCCTTCTTATCAAAAATTCGATACTGATAATGAGCCACATAATTTTTTAAACCTTGTTGCTTTTTTCTTAGTTGATCCATAACCAGTTTTCTATCATCTGGATGAATACTTTCAAAAATGCTCATTAGACCAAATTCTTTTAATTCATCAACAGTATAGCCAGCTAAAATTGCAAATTGTTGATTTATATATTTAACTTTATTATCTTGTAAAATCCCAACTCCCATAAGTGAATTTTCTGCGATAGTTCTAAATTTTTCTTCTGAATCTCTAAGCTCTTTAGTTCTTTCTTGTACTTTTTTTTCTAAATCTTTATTTAAAATCTTCAGTTCCTCTTCTGATCTTTGAAGTTTTAATTCTGCTTTTTTTCTTTCAGTAATATCTTGCATTAAAACTTGAATTAGTACATTATCACCTAGTCTGAATTTGGAAATCCGAATTTTCATCCATTTTTCAATACCCTCAACATTAATCATTTTAAAATCTAAGGGGTTTATAGGTTCGCCTTTTACAAAACTCTCTATTTTTTTTTTGAAAAACGGGATAAAAATTTCTGGCTGATCAAATAGTGCTAATATTTCCACGAAATTTTTACTAATCAAATTCTTTCTATCATGTTTTGGTAAAATCATATCGGTAGATGAATTGCAATCAACTATTATTCCATTCAAATCAATTATCCAAATTGCATATGGAGAATTTTCGAATAAATGGCGGTATTTCTCTTCAGATTGTTTTAACTTTAATTCTAAAATATATTTATCAGTGATTTCTTTTGTTATTCCATAAAATCCTTTTTTATTTCCTGAAGCATCTTGATTCAAATAAATTGATGTCTCTACAATCCCTTTTGTCTTATTTTTTTTGATGAATTCGAATTGAAATGACTCTTTAGGTTTTTCAGTAATATATACAGAGTTAAATTGTTTAAAGAATGTCTCTCTATTTTCTTGATCTGCAAAATGACGATAACTCTGTCCAATAAATTCTTCAATTGAATACCCACTCATCTCTATGAAAGAATTGTTCACGAAAGTAAAGATTCCTTTTAAATCCACTTCAAAATATGCTTCTTTCATATTCTCGATTATCCGTTTGTATTTTTTTTCGAAAGCTATTGATTTACGCTCCAACTTAACTCTATTCGTAATATCATTATAAGTGCATAAAATTCCTACAATATTGTTATTGACATTATGAAGTGGTATACGATTGATCTCAAACCACGCTTCATCTCCTTCAGGAAGTATCCACGATTCAACAATGCTTTCACTTTGATTATTTTGCATTAGAATCCTTTCTCTTTCGTAAATTCTATTAAAATTTGCGCGTGACCATGGTAATTCAATGTCTTTTTTACCATTTATGAAATTTGGGTCATCTAAGTTATTAATCAATGCATAATTTTGATTACAGCCCACATACACCATTTCTTTATTTTTCCAATAGATAAATTGAGGGATGTTATCTATGACTAAATCTAACATTTCTCGTGAATTCTGAAACGAGCTTTTTTCATCTTTAGTTTGTAATAGCTTCCAGAATCGAATCTCTTGCATCGTTTCTGCTAATTTTTTCAAGTTTTTTTCTTTTTTAACCCAATCTTCTTCTTTCTTTTTGAATTGAGTAACATCCCGAGTTGTAATCAAATATTTTGTTTCTTGTGCTTCGTTTTTGAATAATCGCCCTTTAAATTCGTAAAATCTGAAGTCATCACCATAATTAACCCTTAAAGTTTCTACTGCTTGTTCAAGCTTTGACACATTTTGGAGAAAATCCACACCACGCTGAAAATCGTTGGGGTGCAGAATGTTAGTTATTTTACCTTCTAAACTTATCAGACCTAAGTTTTTTAAATGAAAGTTATCAGAGCTATATTCAAATTCATAATCTTTGTTTAAAATAAAGATGGGATCGTCGAGATATTCTTTTAGGATGTCGCCTATATTATACCCAAAATTAGAAGTTGATGCCATTTAACTTGAAGACCTCTAAAAGTTATTAGATGCTTAAATTATATTATTAATTATCAAATATTTTTAATTATGTATTTTATGCCTTTTAATAATTTTATAAAAATATAAAAGAGAATTTTCAGATTCTTAATTTAATAATAGAAAAAATAATGTTATGGTTAATATCGAACCTTCTTTTGAAATCGATGAGAAAGGACGAGTGATCTGTCAATCTCACTCAAAGTTTCCATATTTTATTCAACCAAGTAAATCTTATTTGGAGGAAAGACAGATGGAGAATGAGTTAACATGTCTTACTTGTTCACATTACGAAAGTGACTATTGTTTTTTTCCAAAGTCTGAAATTGATAAAATAGAGTTGGATAGGTTAAACAGGTCTCGATTTCAATGTAAATTATGCGGAAATAAAATCGACCGTATGCTTACCATTATGCAAAAGATTTATTATGAAGTTAAATTCAATATGAAAATGCCGTTGATCTGTTGTAGTTGCTATGAGAGGCTACAACAGAAAAAATTTGGTGAATATTATATCAAAAGAATTTGGGAATCACTCAGTTTCTATTTACCTAGTATTTTTTTAATATTTAATCCTTTTCCCTTTAGTATCTTTGCTGTTCTATCTTATATAGCATTTATTATTGTATTTAAAATAATAATTAAGCAAAAAACTCATTATAGTCTGTTTTTGATGGATTTAATAAAGGGAAAAAAGTTTTACGATAAGAATTTTAAGGAGAAAATTGAGTCATCCTAAATTTCCGGCCCATCCCCTTACTTTTTTTCTCATATTCTCTTGTTTTAGGATAATTAAGTCAATTTCTCGATTAGACTTGTTTTTTAAATTTTCAATTTCTGGTACAAATTGGTATTTAACAAAATAGTTCTTAATTTCTCTTGATACTAATTCTTCAGGGATATTTCGAGGATTTGCATAAAAATTGTTGTAGTTTTTCTCCCATGAGTCAAGAAATCTCTCAATAGAATCCTTATATTCAAAAATAGGTAAGGTTCCTATATTATTTACTGTTGTAACAGCAATATTTGCCCTCTTTACTGTGAAACGATTACCGTTAAAAGAAACAGCTATTCCACTTTCGTCCTTTAATCGTTGAAGCATATTAATATCTGTGATAGAGTCACCTAGCACAATCATTTCAGAGATTGGAACGTTATTTTTTTCTGATATTTGTTCAACGGCTAATTCCTTTCTAATCCCCCCTCTAACTTGAACTTGGTTCATTGCTTTGATATAATCAGATTTTCGTTTGCTCCAAAAAAACTCGTTTAGATTTTCTATTACTGTGCTTAATTTTTTATCATTTGTTAAAAATTTCTGGAAGATATTCTTGACTAAAAAATCCACATCGCTTTTAATGTTAAAAAAAGATTCCTTTACCTTTTTTAGGTTTAATTCAGTACAAAATACATGATCCCGTGGTATCTTTAAAAATTTTGCAACGCTGTGGGCAAAATGTGTATAACTTGTCGATATTATAAATATATCCCATCTCTTCTTAAGAATCTTCATTAATTCTGTACACCCCGGGAGTAGTCCTAAGTTTTGTTCTGCTAAACGAACTAATTCCTTATCTGAAAAGCAAGATATATATAAAGGCGCAATTAATCTCAAAGTATCACCTGGTTGGTAATCTTCAATATTTAATTCCTCCTTTACACCAGGAATCTCAATAAGATAATCGTCATACTCAGAAAGCATCTTAAAAAAGACTCCTAAGTCAAAATCCTGTAATTCGAGAATAGGGTTTTTATTTAACAATCGACTTAACTCTGCCGCGAAGTCTCTTGTACTGATAGGACCTTCCAAATCCCAGCAACAAACATTTTTAACTGTCACTTCTAATCAATTTTAGTACTAATAAAGAAAATGTAAAGATTTAGGCTATTTGAGGTTTACTAACATTCTTATTAAGTTATTATTATTTACAAGAAAATACGATAAAAATAGTATAAGAAAAAGACTACCTTGAAACTTTAAAGATATCTTGTAACGATCGTTCTTTTTGGTTCTTTTTAACTATTTCTCGCCAATTAGGCTGAATTATATCAAATGCGCTTTGAGCTAGTTTGAAAAGCTTGTCATCTGAGGAATCTAAGTAGTGGCTTATGAATTCTAAAGCTCGTTTATCTTTTATTCGAGTTAAACTTTCAATAATGAAAATAATCCTTAGTTTATCTGAATCGTTTTCAGACTTTTTCAACTCGATTTCAAATATTTCTAATATTTTTAATGTGGCTCTACCGTCTCCAATTCGACCTAACGCTTCTATAATTCTGTTAACTACATTGGGATTTATTTCAGTTTTTAAGGCACGACATAATAGATTAACAGATCTTGCATCCCGGAGAAAGCCTAATTGTCTAGCTGATTCTGCTCTTTTCTCAGAATCTTTATCGTGGAGCATCTGTTTTATTAAATTATTGAAATTTATGTTCTTTACTTGCCAAGCCATAATCCATGTAGATTTAAAATTGAAATTATTATAATTTGATCTTTATAAAATATAATTCTGCGCGTAATTCATAAGTTTTTTAAAATTTGAGGCAGATACTATCGTAAGAGGGAATTCATGTGATCGATTCTTTTTTGTAGTAGCTTTGAAGTTCCGATATCTTTTCTATAAAATAATTTGCCACTGATGCATCCAACTCCTTGTTCAGCAACCTTTTCAGCGCTGTCTAAATCATTAGCAATCCCAATAATTCCCATGGCTCTCGATGATGTAGTGTATACATTTCCACCTTCTCTGTAAACTGATGCGTAGTAATATTTTGCACCAATTTGTTCCAGTTTCTCCTTATTTATTATTACTAATTCATTATTTTTCGGAGAAATAGGGTATCCTTTGGGAGCTAAATACTTGCAAACAGTAGCTTTTTTTTCAAATTGAATCTCTGATTTTAAATTACCGTTAATAATTCCTATACATATATCGATAAAATTAGTTTTTAAAAGAGGTAAAGTGTTCATTGCTTCAGGATCTCCGAGCCTTGCGTTAAATTCTATTAATTTAATGCCTTTAGCAGTTTTAATATACCCCCCATAGAGAAATCCTTTAAATTCAACTCCTGTTTCTGCCTTAGTGGCCGCTACTACTTTCTTCATGTCTTCTATTGCTTCGTTTACATCTTCCTGTGATATAAAAGGCATCAGATGGTCTTCCATTGAATAACTCCCCATACCTCCGGTGTTGGGTCCTGTATCGCCTTCATAAGCTCTCTTATGATCTTGAACTAGTGGAGTAGCGACTACATTTTTTCCGTCAACGAATGTTTGAAGAGTAAATTCTTCTCCATCGACTTTTTCTTCGAGGAGAAAAGAAGCCTTTTGATTGACTAAAGCTTGACAGTATTCTAAAATATCTTGTTTAGAAAAAAGATGATCTCCATAGACTTTTACACCTTTTCCTCCAGTCAATCCATCTGGTTTAACTACAATATTTTCTTCACCTAAATCTTTAATAAAACTTTCTACATTTTCCATTGAGCTGAAATTTTCACTTACGATATTGGAGGTGATTTTATATTTTTCCAAAAGATTTCGCGTAAATATTTTCGAACCTTCTAATTGGGCAGCTTCAATTCTAGGACCGACACAAGGAATTCCGTTCTTTTCCAAAGCATCAACAATGCCAACGACCAGAGGTGCTTCTGGTCCTATTACAGCGAAATCAATTTTGTTATTTTTACAAAAATCTATAATCTCTTTGAAATCTACTTCAGAGTGAATTTTGATCCGCCCTTGACTTAAATCTTCTAATCCTGCGTTTTTAGAACTCATAAACGCGTATAAATTAGCTCCATCTCTTACTAAAGTCTCTCCTATTACGTGTTCCCTAGCTCCGTGTCCGATTATAAGGGTTTTGACTGTCAAATTTTATACTCTCCTTTAAATGAATTTCTTTTGAGTATTAAGATTATATAATTGAATTTAAATTGTTTTACATCAAATTTAAAGTAATTATTAATCAAAGATTATAAAGTCTACTGAGCTAACTTCTCGCTTAAAAAATATCAATGTTTGTTATTAATCTTCTTTTGAACAATTGCATCGTATTTTTCGAGAAGGTTGAGATATTTTGCACGAGTGTTCATATGCATTTTTAGCTCTTGCGATAAATTAATTTTTGTAATCCCTAAATTGTCTTTTTTCATGAAGTTAATAATCATCTACTTCTTATTTTAAACCAATGTTGTAATAATTAGAACTATGATATTATCTACAAGGTTTTTATACGATAATATATTCATAATCGTTCAAAATTCAAAAATTCATGTTTAAATTTAGAATTACAATTAATATATTGACTCAATAATATTTTATTTTGAGGTTGGAATTTGAATATTTTTAGACAAAAAATATGAGTAGATAAATTTTTTCCTAGACTATTAAACGACGCATTGAAAAACTCTTATTTTTTTTACCCCAAAGTATATGTCCAATAGCTTTATTTATTTCTTCTTGGGTGGAATAATCTGGTTTTTTTGAAAATTCTTCCATAATTTTATCCTCTCATTTAATTTAAGAATAATTATATCTTGTTCTAAGTCTATTTAAAATTATGATTCAATTCTATTCTCAATTCTTTATTCCTAAAAAATTAACTATGAAAATAATCGCGGTGAACCATGTTAATTATGGTTTTAAATGTATTTTTTAAAAAGAAGCGATCCTCATTCATTAGTAATGATCTGTAAAATTACTAAAGAATAGTTTTAAATGGTTTTAACTCATAATTTTCTGTTTAAAGATATCGATAGTATCCGAAATTTCATTTAACCGCACAGAAAATTCTTTTGGCTTTAATTTCTTTAATTTTTCAAAATCACTTATTATATCTTTGAATTCGCTAATCCAAATTTTCATAAGTATCTCGTTTTCTTTTCCCTCGACTTGCTTTTTGATAATTGTGCTAATTGATGAGTTAACTTTATCCATAAATGTCTTTTCATTTATTGTATAAGAGATTTTTAAAACATCTTGCTGAGTTTTAAGATTTTGTATATCTTCCTTCATCGATGATTTATGTTGTAATAATTCTTCATTGAACTTATTTATCATATCCATGATGATTTCTTCTTGAGTTCTAATGGTTTGTTCATTTCGTTCTTGGCTAGATAAAATATCATTTTTGATTGATGTCATTTCTTGTTTTACGAAGTTCATTTCACGTTCTAAATTAGAAACTTGATCTATTAGATTTTGAATTGCTTTAGTGTTTGATTTAAACGAATCTATTTTAGGTATAGTCTTTTCATATTGATCTGCTAAATTTTGCAGGGCTTTTGGGACATTTTTCATAGAATTGAAATCTTTTTCGAGTTTATCAACATTTTCAATTAAATTTTGAAAATCTTTGGGAGTAATTTCTTCAATTTTATCCTTTTTAGGAATTATATTTCACCATTAATGATCTAATATGTTTGCATAATTATTTTTAATTATTTTTATCTGATTTCTCAAGCTCCAAAATTGAATCTAATTTTAATTCAAAATCTTTATTCAGATTTGATAGATCATTTAATGATGTATCAATATTATCAATTAGAGCATTAATTGGAGATTTTTTTAATTCCGAAATAAGCTCAGAAATAACAACTAAATTGTTCTTAAAAGCACTGAATATATTTTCTTTGATTTTATTTTTATCAATGTTAAATTCTCTGATTTTTTTAAGATCCTTGATTTCTTTAAGAGGAATTACTTCATTTTTGGTTAACATTATATTTTTTTTAGTAATTTTGGGAGTAATTTTCTTATGAAGCGTATTTGGATCAATTTCGTTAATGTTTATAATTAAATCATCTAATTGATCTTCAGATTTAGCCGCTGAAGTTAAAAAGTTCTTCGATATACCTTGAAATTGTGTTTCATTACCACTATTCTCCAATTTTTTTAAAAAATCATAAACAACAAGTGTAAATAGCTCTGTAATATTATCTTGGGTTTTCGCAGATACAAATATTATTGGAAATCCTTGAATTTGATATTTTCTTATATTGTTCAAAAGAATTTCAGAATCTTCAGGTTTTACTAAGTCAGATTTATTTCCTATTAAATAAATAATGCATTCAGGAGAGAATTTTGCTAAGTTTTTAAGATAAGTGTCTTTTATTTCTTGGAGAGTCTCCTTTGGGTTATTCAAGTCAAATAATAGTAGAGCTGAATCTAAATTACTAAAAAACACGGGATTTAAAGGATTGAAACTTCTTTGCCCCCCAATATCCCATATATTTAAGCGTATATGGTTATTTGTTAAGTTATATTCTTTTCTGGCAATATTACTGCCAATAGTCGGGATGTACATAGCAGGAAAATCTTTTCCCACGAGCGTACTTACAATGGACGTTTTACCGACACCCCATTGACCCAATATCGTGAGCTTAATATTGATTTCAGAGACTAGCATGAGTAGTAAATAAGAAAAATATTAACAATATATTAAACTATAAATAAAGGTCTATTTAAATCTGCTTTATTCTTAAGCAGAATCTATTATAAGATAGTATTAAATATTCTTTTATTTAGAAGGATTAGGATGATTTTTTTCTGAAAATTTTTTAAAAGCATACACTATTCTTTGGAGAACTGTTACATTAGTGCCAATGGCAAGAAGAACCATTGTCCACCAGATTGCGGTGGGAAACCAGATTTGAAATATCGAGCCTATAAAAAGGATTGGGACTCTATCTGTCCTTTCAAGCAATCCTACACCATATAAGCTTGGAACTCCTAAACTTTCTATTTTGGTTCTAGTATACGAAGTTAAAAATGCTCCTGCTAATGTAATTAGTCCAATATAGACATTAGTATACCCTCCAATAATAATTCCAAAAAAAATTAAGAAATCTCCTATTCTATCTAAGCTAGAATCTAAAAAAGCTCCCAATTTAGTTGGTCCTTGCAATCGAGCAACTACACCATCTAATTGATCAAAAAATTCAACGATAAATAGAGTTATTATAATGAAAACTAGATTTTGGACCATGAAACTTAAGAGTGTTAAAAACGCGAAAAAAAGACCTAAAGTAGTAATAAAGTTAGCTGGTATTTTTTTTATCTTTTTCCCCAATGGAAGTAAAAGTTTTTCTGAGAACTTTTTTACTCCTAATAACATCTTGCTTTATTATCTTAGATTCAATGAGTTATATCTTTTTCTAAATATAAGGCATATAATATTTTATAATTAATGAATTAATGAGAAAAAAAATAAATTTTACACACGATAAATCGGGTAAAATTTCGTTTCTAAATATTCTATGAAATAGTCTGGATTTAAGTCTTCTCCCGTTACTCTTCTAATCAAGTCTTTAGCTTGATAGATTTTTCCGTATTGGTGGATATTTTCTCTTAAAAATGTCAATAAATTAGAAAAATTACCCTCTTCATACTCTTCTGGCAAGGCTGGTCGCTCTTTAAGCGCTTTTTTATAAAACTGTGCTCCATATAAATTACCTAAAAAGTAAGTTGGAAAGTAACCAAAAGATCCGCTGGACCAGTGTACATCTTGTAAAACACCATCTGCATTGTTTGGAGGTGTTATTCCTAATAAATCCTCCATTTTTGAATTCCATACTTCTGGTAATTCATTAACCTTTACATTTCCCTCAATGATATCTCTCTCTAATTCGAATCTTAAAATTATATGCATACCGTATGTAACTTCATCAGCTTCTACACGAATAAGAGATGGTTGGACTGTGTTAATACTTCGATAAAAATTATCCATAGATACACCTTTTAAATTGCTTGGAAAACTTTTTTCTAATTTAGAAAACCAAAATTTCCAAAAATCTTTGCTACGCCCTACCATATTTTCCCACATGCGCGATTGTGATTCGTGAATACCCATTGAACAGCCATCGGCTAAAATGTTATCATGAATTTCTTCCATAAATCCCATTTCATATAATGCGTGCCCACATTCATGAATCGATCCAAAAAGGCATGTTGAGAAGAAATTTTCGTTAATTCGCGTGGTAAATCTTGTATCCGTCGAAGAAAGAGATGCCGTAAATGGATGTGCAGATTTATCTTGACGTCCTTTTTCTAGATCAAAGTTTAAACCTTTAATAACCTCAATACTAAAATCCCATTGCTTATCTGCTTCCCATTTCTGAGTAAGTATAGAAAAGTCTGGTTTATCATCTGATGCATCCAACTTTTTTATGATTTTATTTAGTGCTTGTTTCGATTTGCTGAAAATCTTGGCAATCCAATCGTAAGTAGCTCCAGGTTCGTAGAGATCGATAAGTGTCGAGTATGGATCAGGATGTGTATTTAATTTCTCTGCTACTTCAATTTGAAGTCTAATCATTTTTTCTAGTAATGGTTGAAATATAGAAAAATCATCTTTTTTCCTGGCATCAACCCATTTAACAAAGCCTAAAGAGGCAGTTTTTGAAATTTCCTCTACTAATTCCGTTGGTAATTTAACCTCAAGTTCGTAATCTCTTTTTGCTTCTCGTAAAGTGGCAGCGTCAATTAAGTTTAAATTATTTAACTTTTCAGATTCTTTGATCAGATTTCCTATTTTATCAGAAATTAAGCGCTCATGTACTATTTTACTTAAAAGAGCACTTTGTTCTGCTCTCCCTCCAAAAGCTCCGTTAGGTAAATTAACTTGTTGATCCCACTCTAATAAAGTACGGATGTGATTAAGTCGAGTTATTTCACCAAATTCTTTCTTAAGTTCTTCTATTGAATTCATATTTCTAAACACTTGTTTTATTTTGTTATTGAAATTTATATAGACGACTTAAATTTATGTAAATAAAAAAATTTTTCTTTTTTTGTTAGATACTACATTTTCTTATTATGTAAAAAACTAGTCAAATACCTCTACAAGGAGTCGTGTTTCACAAAAAAGTTAGCTGCAGATTCGATATCCTCAACAGTAAGAGGTCTTGCTAAAGTTTTTTGTAGATCTGTTATCAATTGAGAACATAATTTTAAACTTAACGTGCTTCCACTTTGTTCAATCATTTTTTGAAGCATTTCAGGATAAATTCTTTCGCCTTCACTTTGTTCTAGCGTTGGACGTTTCTCTTCGGGTATAACTTCGTCTATATCGAGCGTAATGTCTTCTTTATCTATATCTACTGCTTCTGAAGCATCTAATTTTGAAAATATTAATAAATCCTCCGTCTTTTGCTTAACTACTGGTGATCGTGAAGCCTTGATCGTAACTTTAGGTACTTCGATTGGGGGAGGTTTAATTTGGGGTTCATTGGATGGCAAAGGTTGCACTTGAATTCGTCGTGTAAATTGAATTTTTCCTGGCATCTCGAATTTCTTTTTGCTTTCTATATTTTTTCTCATTTCAGTTTCTTTGTCGATTTTTTCTTGTAATTCTGCTATTTTTTCCTTAAGGGTGGAGATATAAGTAAAATCTTGATAATCATTTGAAATTTTTATAAGTTCTTTGTATCTAGCAATTGCGAGTACTAAATTCCCATCATTTTCTATACTTTTAGCTTTATTATACGACTCTATAAAATGATGAGGTAAAAGTTTTTTTAAATTGAGGTTTCTAGCGATTAAGAGTTTAATTTTTTCTTGTACTCCCGTTTCTATTAATGAAATTTCTTCAAAATCGGAAATGTCTAACTCATTTTTTACAATTTTCAAATCATTTTTATCAATCAAATCACGTTTATTTCCTAAAATAAGGAGTTTGGAGAATTTACTTTCTTGTTTCTGCAATTCAAAAAAATGGTTAATAACTCGGATATGGTAATTAGATAAATCGAATAATAGAACAACCAAGTCAGACCCTTGTATGAATTTTGACCATAAAAGCGAAAAATTATCTTTTAATTCAAAATCCCAAAGATCGAACTTCAAATTATCCATAGTAATAATCGATGCTTTTGCGAAGTTCATAATTTGACGTACCTGGTCGCTCTTTATCATATTGAATAGTTGAGTCTTACCAGAATTAGTTGGTCCAATAATTGAGATTTTAGAATGCAATTGGTGTTGCTGTTCTCTCAAAAAATCCACAAAATCTCGTTTCTTGTTATCTGGATTGCTTACATCTGTCGGATTTGGAAATAATTCATTAAACATTTTTATTGTGTTGTCTAAAATTGGTGATATATATTCAAGGCTATCAACTAAGTCGGTAATAAATAAAAATAATACATTTTTTTCTGATTTATGGAATATTTGGAAATTTTCTGAAACAGGTCGATGGAAAGTTTTACCCACCATAGGCATATCTAAAAACGATTGGATAACCCTCCTAACATTATTCAACTCCTCATCTCCTAGTGCGAGAGCGTACGTATGATTATAAATATTTTTTCCAGAATAAAATATGTGGATTTGCCGAAGTATTTTTATCTCCTCATTTTTCAAGGAATTCTTTAAACGCTTTAATAATATATATTTAATCTCTCATTAATATATTTTACAATTCAAAGTACTTTCAGTTAGTTGGTTTGAAAAACATAATAGAAAAGTTTAGAATCGGTGTTAAATATTATTTTAAATGGATGTTATGATTTTCTAAACCAAAAAAGCTCTGAAAAATGCCACTCCAACCTGAACATATTGCCAAATTTTTCGACGAAGATACCGATACGAAGTTCAAGACAGAATTACTTGAGCTTTTAAGAAAAAGAATTGATAAATTGTGTTTTAAGGAATGTGAAATCGATAGAATTCAATGCACCTTGACTCCACTCTGTACAAGAAGAATGTTACTGAAAATTCGATTATTAAATGGACTTACAATCGAAGATCAACCAAGTTTCTGTTATAGTGTTCATAAAAATATAATTTTTCGAGATTTTAGAAACAAAACTGTAATCTACAAACCTAACGATACCTATTTATATCTGATTGATTTTTTTGATGTGTTTTTCCATGGAGATTATAGAAACTTAAATAAATTTTTTTCAAAAGAAGATTTTAAAGGAGCAAGCAAGATTTTTAATGATAGAATAAATAACAGGGACGAGAATTTTCGTTATCTTTTAACTAAAGACCACAAGTTTATGATATTTAAATACGATGAAAAAATCCATGTTTGCTTCATAAACGAGAACTATGCTTTATGCAATGCAATTAGAGAAAATATCACAAATTTGAAACTTTTATTTGGTTTATGTACACTCTTTTCCCAAATATATTTTCCTGAAGTTAAGTTAAACTTAATTCCGGATGACTGCGTAGAGATTACGACTATTATTCCAAAAGATACGCTTTCTTCCATCAGCAATGAAATACCAAAAAATGAAGATTCTAAACGAGATACCTATATTTGGAATGTTTTTCCTAGTGAATTAGACGCTTTAAGCCAATTCTGTAAAGAAATTAGCATTTTTATTGACGGAAAGCAAAATTTAAAGATAAAGCTAAGCATAAGCGTAAAAGCAGAAAATCAGAAGAATAATATTTCAAGCGTTATGCTCCGATACCGAGATTTGCGTTTAGTGTTTAACATCCTATTTCGCTTGTATAATGATTTCTTTGTATTACATATTTAAAATTAAGATAAAACAATAAGATAGTTGAGTATAAATGACCGAAAGTAACCAGGATAATCCTGAAATAATTAAAATTAAAGATTTTGTAAAAGATGGTAGATTTGATGACGCAGTTAAAATGATTGCCTTCTACCTCGGAGATTCGAATCAAGATAATTATTTGGACAGGTTAGAGAATGTAATCGAAATGCTATTATCCCTTCATGGAGGGAGTACCGTATTAAGATTTTTAATAGAGCAACTTGTAATAGATATTCCTTCATTACTGGAAAATCTCTCAAAACGTGATTCTGTCCTTCGATATTCATTTTTATTACTTTTAAAAACACTATGCGAAAACGAATGCGATTTGTTTCTTCCCCATAGTGAAGATCTATTGAATTCTCACGACCCAAATGTTCGAGAAGCCGACTTACAGCTTATAATTTTTATGACAGGAGGAGATACCGATATTGAAGATGAATCACTAATTAACAAAATCGTGCTTACTCTAGCTGATGAAAAAGATTTTGTAATCAAGAAAGCTGTACAAGCACTAATAGCAATTGGCCGAAAGCACCCATCTTTAATTACAAAGGCAGTTAATAATTTTGTTAAAGAATATCCAGAAAACGAAAAATTGAAGACTGCTGTAGTTGTTGTGCTAAAATCAATAGTTACTGTTGAAAAAATTGATGAATTAGTTGAAGAAAGCAAGAAAGAAGCAACACTGGATGAGTCCACATTAGAAAAGGAAGAAACTGAAATAATTGATAAGGAATTAGAATTAAAGAAAAAAGAAATTGAAATCAAGAAAAAAAAATTAGAATTGGAAGAAAAAGAGAAAGACTTAGAAGAAAAAATAATCCAAGAGAAAGAAAAAACGCTAAAACTTAAAGAAGAAATTCTCGAACAAGGAACTACAGTTGAATCAGAATCAGAAGTACTACCTAAAAAGGTCAAAAAGCAACTAAAAAAGGAAGAGTCTGACATCTTTGATAAGGAGATTGAAATCAAAAAAAAAGAATTAAGAATAAAGAAGAAAAAATTAGAGTTGGAATTAAAAGAACGGGAAATTGATGAGATGGTTATTCAAGAAAAAGAAAAAGTTTTAAAACTAAAGGAAGAATTAATTGAAAAAGAAACAGAATTATCTAATGTAGAAATTGAATTGCATCAGAAAAAAATCAAGGAAAAAGAACAAAAAATCATGGAAAGCGAACTTGAGAGAGCAGGAGAAAAAATAAAAGAGCTTAAAGATGATGATTCTGATAACATTGACGAAGATAGTTGAATGATAAATAATTTAAAATAGGTCTTATCCTTAATTGATTTTATCTTCTGTGATTGGAGCAGTGTATAAACGCTTTACTATTTTTCTCATCTCACTTACCTTTACGCTATCAGGAGGTAAACTTTTTTGTATAGTCTTAGCAAGGCTATAAGCAAGCTCGATATAGTTTAAATCTTCTAAAAATTCAACAATCTGGATTTTATAATCGTTATCCTCTACTCCTTCTCCATATTCCATTAATTTTTCTTTCAATAAGAGATCGATCTTTTCCGTCCTTTCAATAAAACGTACTTTTTTAATTAATTGTTTAAAGGAATTAAAAATGTTGTAGAGCTCTGAACGAGGATAATCATCAATATTCTTTAATACATAGAATATAAAGAGTTCTGCCTTTTCGTAACGTTTAATCTTCAAACTCACTTCTAAAAGTTCAAGAAGAGCTTGTTCGTAAAGAAATTTACTTTCTATATTAGGGACTATTTTTTCGAATATCCAATCAATTAGATTAGGTTGATCAAATCTTTCTGTGATGTCAATAAGTAATTTGATAATAGAAAGGTAAAGCTTAGCATTTTCAGTTTTAGTTCCCGATAGGAACGATACCAAAGCATATTTAATTCTTCCCATAGCATCCTCCAAATTAATTGGAGTTTCTGCGAATTTATAAAATGCTGATTCTAAAATTGGTTGAATTTTTTCTCTATTTTTAAAATCGTAGATGAAATATTCGCCCCAATTCGGAGCAATCTTTTCTGAAGTTTTTTTATCTATTATTTTTTGAGTAATTTTTGTAGGAGATTTTGATTTAGATTCTTTTGCTTTAACATTTAGATTTTTCACTTCTTCTTCTGTTAAGACTTCTAAAATAATCTTATCTTTTTCTTTTGGAACTATTATTTTGAAGAATGTTTCTATCTCTTCATTGAATAAGGATTCTCTTAGTTCTTTAGGGAAAGTGATACCTGTTTTAGTTTTTTTAATAATATCTTCAAAAAAAACTTCTTCCTCTGGTCTCTTATCTTGTGCCATATTTATTGGTAAGAATAACCGTTTATTAATTCTATGTTGAAATGAAGTAAATTTTTATTCTGAAGTTATCTATTTATATATCAATGCATATCATCCGGTAATATTAACTAACTCTACGCCCCTAATATCGTAATTTTTATCAATGAAACAAAGAATCGCATGACCTTTATGCATATATACAAGAGGTACGGGGTAAGATTCGGCATTTTCTATAAAACTTTTTTTTACGATGATGAAAAGAACAGTATCACACACCATGCATGGCACTTTAAGCTCTTTTACGGTGCTAAGTTCATTAAAACCTGCAATAATATCTTCAACATTTTTATTAAATGAATTAAACATCGTAGTAGAAAAATTACCATATGTTATATATGACTCAATATCGTATTTTATATTAAATTCTATACTCACTTTTTCTATTAAAGCTTCAAGCAATTGGAACTGAACTTTGTTATTAGAACCTGCAGTATAAATTAAATTCTTTATTCGAATATGCACAATTTTCATGTTACCCTTGAAAATATGGAAAAAAATATTACTCGCAGGATTCTGCTTAACAATATTCAAATCTAATATAAAACTTTTATAAGATCTTGGAGGTTTCCATTCAAATATAGTAAATTCATCTGTACTGATGTTTAAGAACTCGAGATTTTGTAAGATTTTCGTATACTCTTCCATTTAAATCAGTTTGTCTTCTAAAGTTTTAATATTATTTACTATATTTACGATAAAAATTAACTAATTTTGATTAAATCATTATAATTTATAATATAAACTATACTCTATTATAATGATTTACATTTTTGTATATTACAATTAGAGAATAGAATTGAAGAAATTAAAAATATAAGCTTTTATTAGATCGGATATTTTCTAGATGCTTTTAGCGTTCTCATAATAGCCTTTATATTGTCTATGTGTAATTCACGAGGAATTTCACAACCAAATACCAGCCAATATCCTCCCCCTTCAACAGCCATGTAGATGTTAAAAAAAAAGAATTTTTTTTTGATTGAAAATTTATTACTATGGATATGTATTCAGATACGATTTTCCCTTCCCAATTACTAAATTCGTAGCCAAACTCGCGTGGGTGAGTTAAAATGTCCTTTTTTAATTCTTCTTTCTAATCCTCTGAAAGTCTGGAAGGGCACCCTGGAGGCGTATTTGGCACGATTGCTTTTAATAACTCCTCATTAAATGCATTAAACTAAAATTGAATCGTTCTTCAAGACTTTTTTACTAATTCTGCGACTTTGGTGCAATTCTGAAATTCATACATTAAAAGTACGGCTTGATATCGCTCTTTCAGCTTGGAATTCCTTTTCATTTTGTACAGCTCGACCAATTTTTTATAGTCAAGCGAGCTCCTAGTAATTTGAAGTTTTTGTATGAATCTAAGAGCATAAGATATCCATATTTAAGGAATTGATATCCGATATGAAGAAAAAATCAAAAAGAATGTGTAATTATTTAATGCTTTATAAATAAATTTGCAAATTTATATAAAGGTATAAAAAAGATATTATTATAAATATCATTGTAATCTATAAATGAGGTGGTTATTTGCCAAAAATTGCAGAAAATATAGAAATTAAAACTAACAATGAGAAAATTTATAATATTTTAACAGATGGAAAACAGACAGTAGAATGGAACCCAATTGTAAATGATATAACACCACTTGAAGAAAATAAATATTTACTAAAATCAACAATAGGGGATATGACTGTTAATAAAATAGAGAAAGTTAAAGACATCTATGTTAAATGGAGAATGGAACAAAGTGATTTGCATTCAATGGGATATATTTTGGAAGAAAAATTACCAATATCTAAAGTTGAACTATGGATTGAATTTGAAGATAAGAAGTTTAAAAAGAAATACAAGGAAGCTGCAGATTTAACTTTAAAAGGTTTAAAAAAATATATTGAATTTATTGAAGCTGGGGGCAATATTCAAGAGTATGATAAACTATAAAAAAAATTAACTCATGAATTTTTTATTTTTATCCTATATTTTTATTCTCATCTTCATCCGATAAAATTATTTTTTTTATTTCTCCTCTTATTTTCGGGGGATTTCTTACCTTTCTCTAAAAAGCTTTTCAAGTCCAAAGTCGCGTGAATTCCATTTTCCTATAATTTTGTTTCTTCCTTATTATAGCGTGCAAGTGCGTTTTATTCCTTTATAATTTGCGATCTATCATAATCAGTAGCCATGGCTTCTATAATTATTTTAATTTTCCCTTGAAAATCCATATACGCGTGCCCTCTAGAAGGATACAAGAATTCAATACAACTACCGCAAGAAATATATTTTCTATCAAATTCTTTTGGATAAATAATATATTGAATATCGACAAAAGAACCTCTTTTTGATACACTCTTGATTATAGAATGTACCCTTCTTGTGTTTCAACTTTTCGTTCTTTTTATCGCCGATAACGCAGCGTAATGAGCAAAAATAAAAAAAATAAAGATTAGATTAAAAATATATGGTTTTTTTTAATTTAAATTTAATACTAATACTTAAATATATTAGTTATTAAAAAATAGAAATCTTGAAATTATGAATTTCGCAAAGATTAACGGTTTAAAATTGTCATATCAAATTTACGGAACGGGTTTTCCTGTTATCTTTATACATGGATATGGCGCAAAAAAAGAAATATGGAAAACTCAAGTAGCAGATATAAGTAAAAAATTTCAAGCCATCACATTTGACCTCCGAGGAACTGGAGAGTCTGATCGACCTAATATTCCCTACACCATGAAAATGCTATCAGAAGATGTGAAGGGCTTAATGGACTTTATTGGTATTGAAAAAGTTCATTTAATAGGTCGCTCTTTTGGCGGAATGATTGCCCAACATTTTGTGCTACAATATCCCGAGAAAGTGGAAAAATTAGTGTTGATCGCTACTAACTTCGGACGAACTGATCCATATTGGGTCGAAATTCCTAAAAAAGGGCGCCTTGAAGAGATTGAGACGATTAAACACGATCCTCTAAAAGCCTTTAAGCAAAAATCGCGTTGGGTCTTTCACGTAAAGTTTAGAAAAGAGATGGAAGCCAATCCAGACAAAAGATTTTTTGACATTTTTTCTATGGAAGATTTAATCAGAGAAGGCACGATTAATCCATCAATGCCTCAAGATGTAATAAATCAAGCAGAGGCAATGAAAACACATTATACGCTAGAAAGATTGCATGAAATTAAAAATAAAACGCTTCTTATAGCAGCGTCTCATGATCGGCAAACTCCAGTTTCAATTATGACTGAAATGCATAGAAGAATCCCTAATAGCGAATTGAAAGTTATTAATGAAGCAGGTCATTTTATGACGCTTTCAAGAGCATCGGAAGTCAACGATATAATTCTAAATTTTTTAAAAAATTAATATTTCTTAATTATTCTAATTATTTTTAAAGATTTTTTTTCTATGGTAAACAAATAGATTTTTATATCCTTAGAATAAAACTGTTTATAATTCAATTCAATTAATATTAACTTTGTGAAAAAAATGAAGGATTATTCAGCTTGGGAACCGATTTACGATTATGAAAACGAGTCTCCCTATATTGAGAATTTGAATCGCCCATGGCTAAAATACAGAGCCCCTAATGTTCCTAAATCAATAAAATTTGATCCAATTCCGGTTCACGAGCTTATTGGATTATCTGCTAAGAATTATCCAAATAATGTATGTATTTATCACAAATCAACTGATAAAAAATATACTTTTCGCGAGTTAACCTATATTTCAGATAAAGTTTCTAACGCATTGTATCAGCTAGGCACAAAAAAAGGTGATACCGTAGGTATAATGACAGGAAATTGCCCTGAATTTTTATTTTGTTGCCTTGGAATTATGAAAACTGGCGCTATTGTGATTCCAATTAATCCATTACTTAAGGAAGCGGATGTTGCTCACATCATCAAAGAATCTGGAAATCTTAAAACTGTTTTTGTTCACAAAGGAAATCTTAGAACAATGAAAAAAGCACAAAAAGATGTAACATTAGAAAATATAATCCTTTTGGCAGCACCCTTAGCCAAAGAAGGGACTATAACTTTCGAGGAGTTTATCGAAGGTGTAGCACCCATTCAACCAGATGTAGATATCGATCCATCAAACGATCTTGCTGCTCTTTTATTTACTGGTGGAACTACGGGATTACCAAAAGGTGTAATGTTAACTCATTCTAATCTGGTTTCCTGCACACTCTCAACTTTATTAATGGCTGGTGAATCAGAAGAGGGAGAGGATAATTTCGGTAAAACAGTTAACTTATCAGTTATACCTTTATGCCATTCTTTTGGATTTTTAATTATGATTGCAGCAGTTTTCGGAGCATCTATGCTAGTAATGTTTCCCTCGTTTAACGCTTCTGAAATCCTAAAAGCAATTGAGTATTATAAAGTTATAAATTATGTTGGAGTCCCGGTTATGTATCAAATGTTAATAAATAATCCAGATTTCACAGAACGAGATCTTTCAAGCCTTGAAGAAGCAAATTCAGGTTCAGCCGCGTTACCTCCAGAATTAGCGAAGAAATGGGAAGAAATTGTTGGAATTAAGGTAGGACAAGGTTTTGGGTTAACAGAAACTTCACCCATCACTCACATGGCGGCTAAATGGATGCCAGAAATACGCTCTGAGAGCATTGGCGTTCCAATTATTGATACAGACGCTAAGATTGTTAATTCTGGCACTTTAAAAGAACTAGAACCGGGTGAAATTGGAGAACTATTAATAAAAGGACCTCAAGTAATGAAAGGATATTGGAAAAATCCCGAAGAAACAAAGAAAACGATTATCGATGGTTGGTTAAGGACAGGAGATCTAGCAAGAATGGATGAACAAGGATATTTTTATATTGAAGGTCGCGCAAAGGACATAATTAAATATAAAGGATATAAAGTAATGCCCCGTGAAGTCGAAGAAAAATTATATGAACATCCAGCAATTCTCGAAGCTGGTGTTGTATCGGCACCAGATCCAAATATTGGAGAAACTATTAAAGCATTTATAGTTTTAAAACCAGAATTCAAGGATAGTGATATAACTGAGAGAAATATTATTGAATGGGCTAAAGAAAGATTAGCTGGGTATAAATACCCTCGCCAAGTAGAATTTTTGAATGTATTACCTAGAACTTCAGTAGGAAAAATATTTAGGAGAAAATTAAGAGAAAGGACTGTAAAAAAGCAATAACTTTAGCTTACAATTAAAATTTATTTGTTTTTTTTACTAACACTTAATTTACTTTTTATATATATGTCAAACATATTTTAATGTATAGAAGATAATATTTTTGATGTGAATGACATGAATAAGGAAGAGATATGTTTTATGTCTGCCATCGACATGTTCGATGCGATAAGAAGGCAGGAACTAACCTCAATAGAAATAACTGAAACAATTATTGAAAGAATTGAAAAAATTAATCCAATAACAAACGCCTATTGCACAACAACTTTTGATTTAGCTCGAGAGATGGCAAGAGAAGCAGATGATAAAGTGAAAAAAGGTGAAAAGCTAGGATTATTAAATGGTATCCCTACATCAATTAAAGATTTAAATCCTGTAAAGGGAATTAGAACTACCTATGGCTCTAAAATTTATGAAAATAATATTGCTGACCATGATGACATCGCAGTTCAAAGATTAAAAAATGAAGGATGTGTTATCTTAGGAAAAACGAACACGCCTGAATTTGGTTTCAAGGGAGTAACAGATAATTTAATATTCGGATATAGCCGCAATCCGTGGAACTTAGACTTCACAACGGGAGGATCCAGTGGTGGAGCAGCTTCAGCAGTGGTTTCAGGGTTAGGAACTTTAGGACAAGGATCAGATGGAGGAGGTTCAATAAGACATCCTTCAAGTTTTTGTGGGACATTTGGTCTTAAACCAAGCTTTGGAAGGGTACCAAGATACCCCAAGCTATTTCCATTGGGTTTAGATTTAGCTGTAATCGGTCCGATTGTTCGAAATGTTAAAGACGCAGCTCTGATGTTAGACGCAATGAAAGGTCCATTTGAAGGTGATAAAGCTACATTACCCAAAGATGGATTTAGATACATTGATAAAATCAGTGAAGTTCCCGAAGGACTAAAAATCGGTTACTCCCTAGATTTAGGGTACGCAAAAGTAATAGATACTGAGGTAGAAAAGAACATTTTACATTCTGTAGAATTGTTTGAGAACTTTGGATGGAATATTGAACACGTCAAAATGAAACTGCGGAAAGCTCAACTTTCATTTACTACGATCTGGACTTCGACTTTAGGGTATAATCTAAAATCGTATTTGAAAGAATGGAAAGATAAAATGGACCCCGATTTAGTAAAATTAATTGAAGCAGGATTAGGTTACGATGGAATGTCCTTACCAAGAGCAATAGCTGTTCGCGCCCAAGTATATGAAACCATTTACAAAGTTTTCAAGGATTACGATGTTCTTATAACTCCTTCGACTGCTATTCCCGCTTTTAAGTTAGGAATTATGTTTCCTTCTAAGATAAACGGGATTAATGTATCTCCAACTGCATGGATGCCGTTTTCGTTCCCATTTAATATGACTGGACACCCTGCAGCTAGCATCCCAAGTGGTTGGTCTAGCAACGGATTGCCTATCGGGATGCAAATTATAGGTAGGAGATTCGATGAACTTACTGTCTTACAAGTTTCTAAAGCGTTCGAAGAATTAGCTCCTTGGCAAGATAAAAAACCAAATTTTAGTTAATTCTTCCTAATCACTTTGTTTTTTTTTATTATTTCTAAAACAAAATTTTTTACTACTAGTTAATTTGCTATTCATGGACTATTAGAATTTTAACGAAAACAAAATGAATAAGAAACAACAGAGAACGGAACTATCGAGTTTTAAAAAGACTCAATTAGTGCCTGAATATAGTAATTTAGAGTTTTCAGTAGTACTCAACATGCCGGAACACGCAGCAAATATCGGGGCTATAGCTAGACTTATGAAGAATTTTAATTTCGAATACTTGATTGTCTATAATCCTACTGAAGAAGCAGAAAAGATTCGAAGTTATTATACGCAAGGATTCGCGATGCATGGTAAAGAAATCCTTTTTAACGCAGAAATTATAACGATTGAAAACCAAATTGATCACCTATCTGGTTTTAAACAATTGATGAACAGATTCGATATTAAAATTGCTTCAACAGCAAAGGGAATGCACTATAATAATATAAGAAGATTAGCTACTTTCCCTGCAGAATTAACTCTCCCTATATCAGAAGAGCCACTTAAAATTGCTTTAGTTTTTGGGAGAGAATCCCACGGTCTTACGAATGAAGAAATCGAGATGACTGATTTTGTCATACGAATACCATCTGACGAGGATTACCCTACACTAAATCTCTCGCAAGCTTGTGGGATTATATTATATGAGATTTATAAAAAAATTCACAATCTAGAAATTGGAAGAGGACTCAAACCAGTTTTACTTGCAAATAAAAATGATAAGCAAATATTATACAATTTAATTAAAAATTTAATTGCTTCTCTTAGAATTCGCACCTATAGAAAAGAAAATGTATTTTTAGCCTTTAAAAATGTTTTTGAGAGAGCGTTCGCATCTAAAAAAGAATTAAACCTTATTATAGGGGTATTTTCAAAATTTAATTCGTATTTTAAAAAAAAGGAAATAAATGAAGAATAAATCTAATAGTTCTAAATAGCTTGATAATATCTAGGTTTGCGGTTATAGACGACTATTATTTTCTCAGGTGTATCGTTAACAATTCTTCTAATCACTTTAGACAAAGCATTATGAGTTTCGTATCCCATCGCATTAGCCCATTCACTCGCAGTAGATTTGCCTAACTCCTTCAATTTATCCAAACATATCTGTTCATATGTCCTTGGAATTACTTTTTTTAATTTTAACATTAATACTTACCTTCCAATTAGCTTTTTCCACTTAAATTTAATCTTTTAAGAAAAACACATTATTAGTAAATGTTTTAGAGAAAATTGCTATCTACACTACTCCTAACTATAAGAGAAGTGGTTTCAATTCGAAGCTTTAGTCTGGTGGCATCTCCTAGTTTTCCAATACAATCTATCCTAAAGAAAAATTAGATGAGGGGCTATTTAAAGCATGATGTTGATTAATACTAGACGAATACGTGTTATTTGTACTAAGATCTAAATTAACCCATATATAAACCCTAAAAATTTACTTTTAGGTAGGAAGAAAAATACAAGTTTATTTTGACAAAATCGTATTTTATGTTATTAAAGGCTAATTTAGGGTATAAGATTGATAAATTATAAAACGTATTTTAACGAATCTTGAATTTGTGTAATCTTTTAGGGATTAGGTATGCTCCACTAATAAGATTTCACCTTAAAATTTTTACCCATTTAAATATGTATTCAAAATTGGGAATGATTTCCCACTATAAAAATCGAATTTTTTACGATTTAACAATTAATGGGTTAATATTTGATAGTTAAAAAATTAATGAAAATTATAGAATTACTGTAAACCGTATTAGTGAAGAGATTTAAATAAAACTCAAGAGTCTGTTATTGTGAATAGACCTAATGTTAAAAAATTTAAGTAAAATGGGGAAAAAATACATCCAACGAAGACTCCTGCGCCACTCTGGATTTTTGTCTTTTGTTAGCGTATGATTTACGCCCAGTCAGAACTCTTCCTCTATTAAAATTTTTGATCCTACTATTAGGTCTTGGCGACAGGAGTCAACCTTTCTATTTGAAATAGGTTTAATAATAATTTTTCAATTAATAGTTAAATTTCTACCGAATATAATCTTTATCATTAAGAATTAGAAGTATAAACATTTATTCTATCTATTTAAAGCTCCGATTTACATATTTTAGATAATCTAAACCTTATTACATAAAAGATGTATTTGAACTATGCTTTAAGGTAATTTTATCCACAAAAAATGCACTTACTTTTAAAATAAAAAGATATATATTACAAATTATGGTATTCTTAATTAACTATGTCTCGATCGTACAAAGATTTTCTAGAGAAATACAAAATTGACGACTTTAAAACGAATTTAAAGCTAAGCGGAAGCACAAAAATAGATTTTTATAACGATATTGATAAATTATTGAAAAATATGAGTACAATATTTGATAAACTCGCAATGATTGGGCCTATGAGAGGAGCGCAAGTATTACTGGCTGTTGCAAAATTAACAGGTCCAGATAATGTCGTAAACAAGACGGATATTATGAGATGCTTAAATGTTAAAAGGTTAGAAAAGATTCTATCTGCTATTGATTACTTAGAGAATGCGAAATATATTACGATTGAGAAGAAAACAGAAAAGTTCCATATTATAAAATTAAACGAAGTAGATAATCCGGATTTAACAATCTTTAGAGAAATCGTTCAAAAATACTGGAAATCGCCTCAAGAAGAAGTTGAACAGGCAAAAAAATGGAGGGATGAAAAATGAGAAATTCGCTGAAAACAATAACAGAATTAAATTTTGAAGACGAACAGGGCTTAAAGGAGTCTGCTCGAATAATAAAATCTGAGTATTATAAGAAAGCACTTAAATCAATTTTATATATTGCAATAGTTTTAATAATTGCGTTTGGTTACCTCATATTCGGTTATCTACCATACATGGATAACACTTCTTTTCCATATTTTCTCGTAACTGAAAGTTCTGCTCCTGCAAGTATTGAGTTTTCTTTAGATTTAACTTTGGGGTGGAGTATCTTTAGTACTTCAATCTTCCTGATAATATATTTCATACGATTAATCCATGTCAAATTTACACCTTCGTTGATTAGGTTTATTGAGAGAGAGACTAAATATGCAGGTTTTGAATTTAAGAGAAGAATTCAAAGTGCGGGATTATTTGTAATCTTGAATGCTGTATCAATCGCTTTACTTTTTTATCTAGATAGTAATCTTATCAGATTTGACAATAGTTCTTGGAGTATTGTATTTAAAGACTCGCTTTTAATTTACTTATTAATTAGTCTAGCTTTACCTATTATATGGGTCTTTAGAAACGATAAGTTCGTTATCAAAGTAAAAGATAATGTTTTTGTTCTATGTGATTTGCACTATAATTTCAAGAAGAATAAGAACTATGACCCAAATTTAGTAGGTATTATTTTAACATCAAACCGATTATGTTCGAAATTTGACAGATCTGGAAAATTTATATATTCAAGAATTTCAAAAGGTAGATGGTTAGTGAGGAATGAATCTTCAGCAATATCGCCATACCTCCATTTTGAAGAGTATTCTGTTCCGTATAACTTTCAAAAACAGTTTTTAAACATTGTATTAGCTCTAAACGAGTGGGAAAACAACTACGCACCAAATCTCGATTCCCTTAACTACTATTTTTCAAAAACTCTTTCGTACTATAATTACAAATTTAATAAACACGAGGATAATACCCAACTTATTTACCTCAAGTTTTTAAACATCTAAAAATATATTACATTCTTTTTCTTAAGAAGATAAATGATGTAAAGTTTGTATAAGGAGTATTATTATAGTAAGTAGAGATTTAAAAGGAATTAAATAAAATATTTTTGCTGAAGCATTACATATTCGTTATGGTCAGTAAACTCCTCTTCGACAAGATTAGAAACTATATCGTACAACTGGCGAAAGAGTTCTTGAGGGAAGGCTTTATGCTCAAAAACTATGTCACTTACTAATTCTTCTGTTAATATCTGCGAATTAACTGGTTTATTATACAATAAGAATTTCATCATGGCAGCTTCTATTTTTGATTTTACAATATTCTTTATGATTTCTAAACTTAAATCTCGCTCTGGATCAATAAAGTAAGGGAAATTCATATCGTCGAATATTTTAATATAACTAAAGGTTGAAATAATTTTTTCTACACAATATTCTAGCGAGCTGATTTCTAAATTAAACTTATTACAGAAATCCTTTTTACTTTCGTGAGCAGGAAACGCAAATGGATGCCTTGTCACTATGTAATACGCAGCAATGAAAAACTTGTAAAGATTATGCGGGATTTTACTTTTAGCTCTCAAATACCTATATACTAACGAAACAGTATCTAAAACAAAATCTTTATCTATGTCAAATTGGGTTAAAAAATCTTCTCCATCTTTAATTAAATCGATTGTAATCTTATCTTTAGTATTTAAAACTTCTATTTCAGGAGTATACAATTCTAACATTTCTCATACGACACCTTAGCTCTTCATTTTTTTTTAAAGAAATATCGAAATATCACTTCGATAATATATCAATAACACTAATCTTATTTAAATGTGATGCAGTGCAGTCGCAGATCATGTGCTGGAAAGCAATTATTTAAATAGTACTTTTTTTTATTTTAATTTAGTTAAAATAATTTTGTCGAAATTAGTCGTAAAAAATGTCATCTACTTCTGATAAAGAATTGGAAAAAGAACGGAAAAAACCAAAGTTACCAAGAACTACAGTTAGTCTTGATAAATTTGACGACTCTATTATCGAAAAATTAGTAGGATATGAGGGTCAAAATAAGTCAGAAGTAATAAGAAGTATAGTTAAAAAATGGATTGGGAAAAACGCTGATACAATCCAAAGCGTCTATGGAATAATTTTCGGAGATGTAAGAAGAGAAATAAATCTCATTGATGATAAAGAAGAATTAGAGGAAAAAATTGATAAATTACCTCAATTCTTCAAGAGGATAAATAAAATCGAGATCGATCGCCTAGCTGGACAATTGGATATTAACTCCTCTGTCTTAATCAACTTAATTCTAGAAAAAGGAGATAAATTAGAAGAAAAAGGATTGAATCTTCTTATTGATGGCGTTTATATATTAAAAAGTTAAAATCCGAGGTAAAACTAAATGGAAATGGTAAAATCTAAAGGTTATTCTGTGAATCCTGAATATATGAAAGAAATATCTGATATTTATTCCGGTGAGGAAAGTATACGATTTGATAACCGCCATCCCATTTACAGAACTTTAATGAAATTAGAGTTTGAAGATGTTCTTCGAAGTTTTTCAAGAAAATAATTAATAAAAAGTTGATCTTCATTTATAATATGTGAATAATACTAAGAGCAATTAATCTAAGGTAAGATATCTCTAATGAAAATTGAATTTAAAGAAATTTTTCGAAAATATCATAAATTTATTTTAATTGAATGAATTAAAAAAGAGTAGTGTGTGTTTAAGTTGGCCATTGAGAAAGTTAGAGAAGCAGTCCGTCAAAGATTAGAGGAATTGTATGATATAGAGTCAGAATTTCAACAGATTTTATCCAAAGTTGTAATCCCATTTTCAGAAATCTTTATTAAACCAAAATGTTCTGAATTCACTTCAAAAAATAACGACCTACCTTTTAGTAAATGGGATAAGAAATATAAAGAAATACTACTTAAGGAATTGTATTAATTACGAACTGAGTGATTTCGCTACAAGATCTAATTTTTTTTTTATCAAATCTAAAAACTTAAAAATCGATCTTTTACATATTACTTAATATTGATTAATTAATTTTAGGTGAAACTTTTGGCTGAAGAAGAAGAAGATGATGGGTTTGCATTAGATCCGGAGGAATTAAACATATTCTACGAGGTCCTTTTTAGAAGGATTATGGATATAATGGAAAATCCTGAGATTAACGTTAATCCTTTCGAGGATATGGTAAAAATTTTAAGCCGGTTAAGCGAAATATTTAGTTTCAAAAGCATGATAACTATCATTCCTGAATTAATAGCTTACGCGATAAAGTACGGCATGATGGTAGAAAAATCCTACGATGAAGATGTAGCAAGTTTAGACGAAGACGAACAGGGTTCTGGTCCAGAAGCGGAAAAAGAAAAAAAGCGACTAGTAATTAAGAAAGATATAGACAAGCTTAGTATGTTTTTATGATTATTTTTTTTTTATCTTTTTGACTTGATATAAATCTTATAATTAGTCAAACTTAGAACTACTCAATATTATTTTCAATTTATTAATTAGCTCTAAATTAAAGAACTTAATTTGGATATATTAATCAAAAACCACTTATTCCTGCTGATTTGAAAGATTACGTTCAATTAATTTGAGTACAAAAAAAAAGAGAAGCCCTATAAAAAATCCAAAAGTAATGTTAATAAAAAAACAGAAAATTGCTGAAATAAGGATTATTGGAAGTTCTTTTTTTTTAAAATTTTTAAATGATATTCTCCCTAACAAGAAAGCGGTGTAAAGCAACATTGCCCCTAAAATGGCTTTTGGGAAATTGTTAAACAATAAAAATAATGTTTCAGAAAAGAATAATCCGAGTAAAATTTCCATCAAACCTTCTAATATCATTGAGCCCCCAGTTCTTGCTCCAAAAGCATACTGCGCTGCTAATCCGCCAGATCCATGGCATAAGGGGATGCCTCCCAAAAAAGGACTAATTAAATTCATAATACCCATATTTACTGCTAACTCACTGGCTGTTATAGCATTTTCTTCTTCAGGAAATAAATCTTTAATGAGACTTACCGTAGCAATCATAACATTTGTAAGTGTTAATAATAACTGTGCGATCCCAGCTATTACCATACCAACTAAAATCTCATCCCATTGTGGAACATGGAAATCAAATTGTGGTAGTCCAAATTGGATGTTTGACAATGTGATTGATTGATTTAAAAAAAGTAGGACTATTCCGAGAGCGACCAAAATAATAGATGAGGGTATCCTTTTAAATCTAAAAATTAAAAGTATAATAAAAACAGATATAATCCCAAGAAATATGTCGGATATCAGTAATAGATAAGCAGTCCAACCTAAAATTAACCCTAACCCTAGCTGAATTCCTCGAACCAAAACAACAGGGATCTTTCTCACTATTTTTTCTAGGAATTTTGTTAACCCCAATATCGTCCATATAATACCCGTGCCAAATCCCGTTGATAAAACTAAACTAGGATTCCAAGCTTGAGATATTGCTATCGTGCCAATTGTTTTCTGTGGTTGGACAGGTAACGGTAGATTAAATTTTATTCCTAATATGATATTAGTAAGACCTAAGCAAAGAAACACGCCCGCGGGATTTAAACCTACAATCGAGATATAGCCAATAATAAATGGAATTAAAGTACCCCAATCTCCAAGGGCTCCAGCAAATTCACTTAATGAAAATTTAGTTGGATTCCTCCTCCGGGTCGGTGGATTTTTATTTTTTATAGTTCTTGTATTTTTCTTATTATTCATCAGTTTTTCTAAAATATATTAATCCTAAGTCTACCATATTTTTAATAACATTTATTATTAAATGTAGCGTAAAAGAATATTAAAACTTAGTAAAATTTTTAAAGACATTAATTATTAAAAAACTTAGAAATCAGTGATAAATATCATGAATGAATTAAAAACCGAAGGTATTCCTTTTTATATAGTTGATGTGTTTGCAGAAGGTAAATACTCTGGCAACCAACTCGCCGTTGTAATAAGTAGAAATAAGCTTAACGACGAAGAGATGCAGCGTATAGCAAAAGAAATGAATTATTCCGAAACCTCATTTATTACTTCTGTTGAGAATTACGATGTTAGAATCTTTACTCCTGAAGTAGAGTTACCTTTTGCAGGGCATCCTACGATTGGAACAGCTTACATATTACAGCAAGAATTCATGAAAGAAAAAGCTAAAACCATGTCTTTAAACTTAAAAATTGGCAACATTGCAATTTTATTTAAATATAAAGGCGAAATACTTTCAGAAACATGGATGGAACATAAAGAACCAACATTCAGCGGATTTTTTGTGCCTGACTTGATAGCTGATGTACTATGTATAGACGAAAACGATATCGATGATAGATTTAAAATTCAAGAGGTTTCCACGGGTATTCCTACTATCATTGTACCTTTAAAATCCTTAGATATCATAAAAAAGGTTTCTGTAAATAATGAAAAGTATATACAACTAATTAAAAATACCCAAGCTAAAAGCATACTAGTCTTTTGTCCTGAAACTTACGATAAAAGAAACGATTTAAATGTGCGATTTTTTGCTGATTACTATGGAGTCCCAGAAGATCCCGCTACAGGTTCTGCAAATGGTTGTTTGGCGGCTTACTTGGTGAAGCATGATTATTTTGGTAAAAAAAACATCGAGATTCGAGTTGAGCAAGGCTATGAAATCGGGAGGAAATCTCTACTTCTTTTAAAGGCTGAAGAAAAAGCCGGTAAATTCTATATCACTGTTGGCGGTAAGGTTATACTAGTAGCTAAAGGAACTTTGCTCTAATACTAAAATGCACAATATCAAGTAAGTCAATTAACCAATAAATTGGAAAAAAACTATTTCTTTTAATATTTTAGTTTAAATTTTTTTTGTTAGCTTTATTATTTGGCTGAGTTATTTAAAAAACTATAGTTTTTTCGAATAAGAAACTAGCCTGTGACTAATTAGCGCGTAAAAATAAAAAAAGTAGAAGAATTTAATGAAATTTTTAATTTACCTTTTAGTCTGCCATTTCCTGGTCGTAGTAAAACCAAGAAAACGCTACTAAGAAAAATATCAAGAGAGCTGTTTGCAGCCAGATAATTATCAGTGGAACTGGAAACATAATCCCTGCCCAAATATGAACAACTGTACCTATAGCGAGCCATACTATTTCCATTTGAACTATGATTTTAACATGCGCCCATTTGGTTTCCCTCCACGCTAATAAAGAAGCCACCGCTAGTCCTATAAATACAGCTCCTAATATGCGCCCAGTTACTGGGTCTAAATAAGGCCAACTTGTTATAATTACATAGGACTCAACAACGACCAAGAAAATTAGACCAAAAATTGCAGACACGAAAAAATGCACTAAAAATCCAATTTTTAGCAGTTTTGAAATTTCTTCCTTCATAAGTTTTAATCCCTCATTTTTATAATATAGAGCATAACCAATTTCAATTTACATTTTTATTTTTAGATTTCTATTAAAGTAAGCTATTTGCTTTTCTTTATAAATCTTTCTCGATCAAATCTTAGATCAAATATAAGTAATAACCATATTTACATATATTTTTGAATGAAATCTGATAATGGTAAAAAATAATCCTGCTTAAACGAGAGGATATTGTTGTGCCCAGCTTCATCAATTAAAATAATTTTCTTATCAACACTATTGGGTAAATTTTGATATAATAGTTCGGATTCGGAATAGGGAATAATCCAGTCTGTTGTTCCGTGAATTATTAAAGTCGGAACTTTAAATTTTTGAACTCTAATGTGGTTCGAGTATTCTTTTAGCGAATCTGGTGTTAAATAGGGGCTACTAATCCGAAATAAATTAGTCATCATGTTGAAAATGCTAGCGAAACCACTCTCAAATATAACGCCTCTTAACTTAGGGGGATTATTTGCTCCGATTTCTGCCGCACAAACGCTTCCAAGAGATCTGCCTTGAACGAAGATAGAATCGAGATAATTCATTTCAACCAAATAATGTCTAAAAGCGTCGTAAATAGGCATCGCATCAGATATCAAACTCGTAAAGTATGGTTCGCCTGAGCTAAATCCATACCCTCGGAAATCAACAACTGCCAGATTTACATTACAGTCTAAAAATAAATGAGATATGTATTGATAATCAGAAGCTATTTCCCCGTTTCCGTGAAATAATAGAATTGTAGGATTTTCTATCTTGGCTCCAAAAAAAAAACCTCCTATTGAGATATTATCATAGATATCAAATTTAAGAACTTTAATATTTGATTCTAACTTTTCAGGTATTTTCATTTTTCGCGGATAAAAGATCACATTTGAAATCGTAGGATTGTCAATTAATCGATTTTTTTCCATAATTAATTAAATATTCCAATATCTTAATAAACTCTTTTTTCACCTTTTTGACTTTATTGATAAATTAGCCTTTTAAGCAATAAAAAGACTTATTTAAGAATTTTTTTATTAATAATTTATATTAAATTTCAGTAGATGATGTGAACAATAATTTTCTTTGAAAGATACGAAATTCTCTTTGATAAATTTAATCGAACTTCCTTAACTATTATAGGTGCTTTCATCCCCTTATTTACAATCGCATTTTCCTTGTTTTTATATACTTTAGGTGACTCGTCATTTAGTATATTTACGCATTATATGAGCCATCTAGGAATAGGACCGAATGGATCTAATATTGTTTTTAATTTGGGAAGTATGGTATCAGGCATTGTTTTGGTGTTTTTTTTTCTAAACCTAAGTGTTTTTCTAATTAAAAAGGAGGTACCGAGAATTCTTGTGAATTTATCGTTTGTTGCCGGTTTTATGTCATCTATAGGAATTTTTTTGATAGGAGTGTTTCCTGGTGATGGTTCACAAGATTTACATAACTTCGGAGCGAGTTTTTTCTTTTTAGGAGGCTTAGCTTTTTGTATACTTTATGGAATTTCAGAGTGGAAGGCTAAAAGTATTTCTAAGCTTCAAGCTCTATCAGGATTCGTAGTAGCTTTTCTTTTTATAGTGTTCCTCTTTTTTACTACTATAAATCAATATAATCCCGAATTAGCATTGGAACTTTCTCATTTTTCAGAGTGGATTCTTTTTACATTCGTAATGTTATGGATTATCGGACATGAATTCGCTATGGTAAAGGAAAAAAAGTTAACATAAAAAATCGTTTTTTTAAAATATTATCTTAATACAGTTAAGCCTTTCCCTGATTTGCGACGGCATCAGTTGCTTTTTTAACAGCTTCCGGATCGCCTAAGTAGTAGTGTTGTATAGGTTTTAGATCATCGTCAAGTTCATATATTAATGGAATACCTGTTGGAATATTTAACTTTACTATTTCGTCTTCAGAAATATTGTCCAAGTATTTAACTAGAGCTCTTAAACTATTACCATGAGCGGAGATTAAGACATTTTTTCCACTCCTAATGGTTGGAGCAATTGTATCGTGCCAATATGGTAAAAAACGCTCAACAGTATCTTTTAAGCATTCTGTTAATGGAATATCTTTGGATTCAAGATCCTTATATCTCTTATCACTACCGGGATATCTTGGATCAGAAGTTTTAAGAGCTGGAGGAGGCGTATCATAACTTCTCCGCCAAATTAACACTTGTTCTTCTCCTAGTTCGGTCGCTAACTTAGCTTTGTAAAGTCCTTGAAGTGCACCATAATGTCTTTCGTTTAATCTCCAAGAGTTAAATACCGGTATCCACATTAAATCCATCTTATCTAAGACGATCCATAAGGTTCTGATCCCTCTTTTAAGAACCGAAGTATACGCAATATCAAAGGTAAAGTTATTATCTTTAAGTATATCCCCCGCCTTTTCAGCTTCGATCACCCCTTGAACTGAAAGATCTACATCCGTCCAACCTGTAAACCTGTTTTGCTTGTTCCATTCGGACTCTCCATGGCGTAATAATACTAATTTTTTCATAATTATCACTATAGCTAATATAAATTTAGATTTTTAAATTAATTTCAATTATAATAATTACCCATTTTTAATGTAATTTTAATATAGAAGACTATACTTTTAGGTGTTATGTAAAATGGATGAAAAGGGTATTTTAAAAGGCAACAATCGTAAAGAAGCGATGTGGAACAAGACCAAGCTTGGTGAACCATTTAAGAAGGCTTTAGAGCGATTTAAAGAAAAAGTCATACCTCGTAGTGATTTTGATCCAACCTCCTTATTGCAATTTGGTTTGTTCATGTCCATGGCTGTCATTAATATTTTACAAGAAGTCGAAAAAAAATTAGGCGATGAGGGTCAAAAAGTAGTCATCGATGCTTTAATCAAAACCGGATATACCATGGGGAACCAAATTCTTGAAAACATAAAAATACCCGCTGGAATTTCCGATATAGAACTAATGAGTTTTTTAGTAACGATTGTTAATACTCAAGCTTGGACTTCAATTGAGGACCCACGAATTGACAATGAAGCACAATGTTCTTTTGACATAATTTGGTGTCCACTGCAGGATATTTACAAGGCTTTTGATTGTAGAGTTCAAAGGTATTTAGTTCAAGGAATAATTAATTCTTTTAGAGATTCAGGCGTTTTACAATACGAATATCAAATAGAATTTAAATCAACTATTCCAGCCGGAGCAGAGACTTGTTTATTCCAAATAACAAAGAAGAACCCAAATGAAAAAGACAGATGGGAAGAATATTCAAAAGCGCTTGGGAAGAAGGCTTTAGAGAAATAACATGCGATTAAGGAGTCAATATCAGACGAGTTCGATAATTGATTGTCTAGACTTAAATATTTTAAAAGAGTATAAAGAATTATCTATTCACGAATTATCTTTTATATACCATCCTTCAGTCCTTAATGAAATTTAAAAAAATGAGTCATAAAAGTTCTATAACATCTATTGCATGTCTCTGTTTAGTTCTATTACTAATTTTCCCTCCTTATATACTTGGCAGCACGACTTTAGGAGAGTCTACATTTCCTGTTGAAGATGAAAGTGAAATCATCTGGGAAAGTGTAAATGCGACTGAATCGTGGTATATAGATGTTGAATTTGTGCGATTCACCGCTTCAAAAATTTATAACGAGACTTATGACGAAAAGAACTATCTTTTTATAAATTATACATTAGAGTTCTATCACCGATACTCTTGGGTGCCACGTTATACAAATTCTTTTTACATGGCTTATAATAAAACTTTAAATTTTTTAAACTGGTCTGCGGAAGGATTTCTGAACGGCAATTTATTTATATTTCCTACTCCAATTAATTTAACACTCATAGGTGAAGCGGTGAAAAGAGAAGGATTCCTAAATTATTCTGTAATTGGGCAAAAACTTGTTTTAGATTATTATGGAAATAATACCCGAATTGAAATATCTATTAATTCTTCAGGATTGTCTACAATTATTGAAAAAATTACAAACGAAACAACAATCTACAGATGGGAATTAAACGAAGAAGAAATCATTATAAAGGTTCCTTTTGGGAGCAACTATTTAATGATTACAATCGTTAGTATAATATCTCTTGTTGTCATTACGAAAAAAAAGATAGCATACTCTAAAAAGCATTAAAATTTAACGAAAATTTATGTAGTGCTTAATTTTTTCTATATCACTATTTCAATTATTATTAGATTAAATTGCTAAAAGATGATAAAGTGTGAGTGAAGAATTTTTTTGGTGGAATGACGAACAGAAAGTTATTTATAAAGAAGTGAGACAGTTTGTAGAAGAAAACTTAGAAGAAGCTGAAGAATACTTTTGGAATACAAAATTTCCGTGGCCTCTCGTAAAGAAAGTGGCACAAAAAGGTTATTTCGGGACAGGTGTTCCAAAAGAATACGGGGGATTAGAATTAGGTGCTACTGGAAGTTGCATAGTGGCTGCACAACTTGGGAGACTTTACGCTGTAGGACACGTATTTACCGTAAGCATGTTAGCTGGATTGGAACAAGTATTAAGGTTCGGAACAGAAGAACAAAAGAAAATGTGGCTTCCTAAAATCGCAAGTGGGGAAGAATTAGGAGCTCTTTGTATTACTGAACCGTTTGCAGGGTCAGATGCCGCAAATGTGTTTACTTCTGCGATCAAAGATGGAGATGAGTGGATACTAAATGGTAAAAAGCGATTCATTACAGGAGCAGGCGTTTCTGATAGGTATTTTATTTACGCTAAAACCAGCGATGATAAGGCTATTCGGAAGCAATATGGGCATATTACTGCTTTCATGGTGGAAAAAGGTAGGCAAGGATTTAGTTTAGAAAAGATTAATCCATTGATTGGATTTGATAATGTTCCAAACGGATATATAGATTTCGATCATGTCAGAATCCCTGATTTTAATCGGATTGGAGCTGTTGGCAATGGTTGGAACGTAATGATGGCAGGTCTAAACTTCGAACGTTTAATTGGGGCAGCAGTTTTCAGTGGGCTATTTGAAGATGTCATTAATTTATTGTTTTATTTCACAAAAAGGCGCGTTCAATTTAACAGAACCACGAATCAATTTCCTGGAGTACAAGATGGAATTGCTGAAATTATAACTAAATCAAAAGTCTCAAGGTTATATTCTTATCACTGTGCTAAATTACTGGATGACGGAAAAGAGCCGATGGTTGAGGCATCTATCGCTAAAATGATTAATACGGAATACGCTAGAGATATCGGGCTTAAAGCTATCCAGATTTTAGGAGGAGATGGTCTTACTAAATTTCTACCAGCTGAAAGAATTTTACGTGAGGCTAAAATCGGAGAAATTGTAGCTGGCACAAATGAAGTTCAAAAAATGATCATCTACAGATTCAGTGCTATGCTTCCTTTCTATAACAAACCTATAAGATTGAGATGGAACGATAAAGTTAATGCCCCCATTATTTCAAGCAAAGAATCTCAATTCAAAGGACTGGATCTCACAGAAGAAAATGTATTAAAAGTTATCTCTCACGATTATAAAGTAAACCCGGGTTTGTATATGACTCCCGACGATGTACGCGAGGATATAGGAGGTAGTAGATCAGATTTGCGTAAAATTTTTGAGCAATTAGAAGAACAAGGATTAATCGTTATTCATCGCGATCGCTCAGGAAAAACTGCTTTAGTTAAAGCTACTTACGATGGATTGCAAAAAGCCTTTCCAAAAGAATATTATCAATGGTTTCCAGACTGGTATGAAAATGCTGATAAGTTTTAGGATTATTCCTTTTTTTTTCTTTTCTTTTAGATTCTAGTCTTCTATTTTAAAGTCTTTAATTAAACTAACTTTATTATTAACATCTATGGCTATCGCTAACAATTTTATCTCTTCTTCATCCTCAAACTCAGGATCGAGCATTACAAAGTAAAAAATTTCATCCTTCGTATTATATCCCATCTCTAATTCGCCGCATTCTTCTGGTAAGATCTTTAAAATCTCATCAGAAACATAATTTTTCAATATTTCGTATATTGAATTTTCGATTTTTGATTGACTCTTTCGTATTTCTTTAACCTTTGAAAAATCAAATTGGCCCATTGATTCTCCAGAATTTATATTTAGCTCGTTCCATTCCTGAAAGAGTTCACTTAGGTTAGACATAATAAGTTTATTTCTTAGATTTAAAATAAATGTTCTTATTATCCCAAAAATAATAAATTATTTAGTAATTAAAATGTAACAATTATACAATAATAATGTTTATTGAACTGTAATCCTATATAATATTTAAGAAAATTTACGAGTAAAGGTTCTCAAAAAATGAACAAAAATAAATCTAATTTTAGAGTGAGGAATATTGCTCACACATATTCTATCGTAGCTAGAGATCCCAAAACCGGGGAGATGGGAGTTGGCGTCCAAAGTCACTATTTCTCAGTTGGAAGCATCGTCTCTTGGGGCGAATCTGGAGTTGGAGTCGTGGCTACTCAATCACTCGTAAATGCATCATTTGGTTTACGAGGTTTAGAACTTCTAAAGCAAGGTAAAACGCCAAAAGAAGCTTTAGGTTTTTTAATTTCTGAAGATGAAGGCAGAGATGTAAGACAAGTAGCAATATTAGACGCTCAAGGTAGAGTTGCTACTCATACTGGTTCGAAATGCATTATTCACGCAGGTCACATTGAAGGTGATAATTTTTCAGTTCAAGCTAATATGATGCTTACCGATAAAGTATGGTCCGCAATGGCTAAAAGTTTTGAATCGAATAGTGATTTACCCTTACCTGAAAGAATTATAAAAACGATGGAGGCGGCAGAAACTGTAGGAGGCGATATCAGAGGAAAACAATCAGCAGCGATTTTAATGGTAGACGGTAAAGAAGCCAAAAATAAATGGGAAGATAAAATCATCGATTTAAGAGTTGAAGATCACGAAGAACCAGTAAAGGAACTTGAAAGGTTATTAAAACTTTATAGAGCTTATAAGCACATGGATAAAGGTGATTTAGCAATGGAACACGATGACATGAAGGCTGCACTTAATGAATATGATTCTGCTCTAAATATGTTTCCTAACAATCTTGAAATGAAGTTCTGGGCGGCGGTCACCTTGGCTAATAACCAAAAAATTAAAGAAGCGTCAAAAATCTTTAAAGACATCTTTAAGAAAGACAATAATTGGCGATTACTTGCAGAAAGACTTCCCGAGAGCGATTTATTAACAGTTTCTAAAGATGATTTAAAAAAAATCTTGTCATCATAGCTTTAAAGAAGATAAATATTATCGAAATCATTTTTATTCATCGAAAATTTCATTACCTTTTTATTTTTTTGTTCAATGATTATATCCCCCATGTATTTCATCCCAGAACGTTCTGCTACTAACCATGCTCCCCTGTTATCTTGACTGACATAAGCAAAAAGTGTATCTATTTTTAAGGTTGAAAATGCGAATTCAATAGATTTTTTAAGAGCTTCTATTGCATAACCACTCCCGCGGTATTGAGGAAATAATATAAAATAGCATTCCATTTCACTGCTGGTGTTTAAGGATTTCAAAAAAATAAGACCTAAAACTTGGCTATTGACTTTGTGAGTAATTGAAAAAATTAGTGTGTTCTTACGAATATCTAAAGAGAAGTTACTCTGGTTGGTATAACCCTCAAATTTTTGATGTAGTCCTTTATCGCTTTTCAATAACTCCTCTTGATTAATTTGCTTGATTAAGAGTCTTTTTGTTTCTAGCGTATTATGGATTTCAGGATTCAATTGACATGCACTATTTACGTGGTTTTTACTTTATTTATAAATAAAGCATGAACTAATAAACATTTCCTTCTAACGAATGAGTCAATCAACTAATAGCTTTAATCCTTTTACGAGCTGTTGTGGGCTAATTCCGAACAGAAATGCAGAATGAAGTGTTTTAATGTCGTTTCCGATATTCTTAATGTCTTTATTTCGTTCTTTATAATCCTTCGCAATCTCCTCAAGTCTTGAATATGATACCTCTTTAGAATTACTCATTTTCCCAAAATATCCTCCGAATGCTGTAAACATATTATGCATTAGCTCGATTTCTTCATCATTAAATGTTTTCGCGCATTCTTCGCATACAGTTCCAAAGGAATTACCAATTTTTTTAATCCTTACATCCAAGCGGGTATTATTTTGGCAAAGAACACATTTAACAAAACTAAAAGTATTTTTCTTTTTCGTAAATTCTGAAACAATCATGAATAACTGATTTTTTCTGTATATTTAAACAAAAAAAAATCCGTTTATGGGTAAAATAATTTTTCTTTGTAAGAGCAGTTTGTTAATTGCGTTTTAGGGAAATACTAGGGTTTAAAAATATAGTTGTTAATTATTTGGTGATTCTAAGTGTTGAAATTATGATAGAACCAAAACCTAAAAAAAACGAAGCGGAATCATTCGAACATCTTAGAATAAAAGACCATTTCTACACATTCCTTCCGCTTGATAATAAAGTTGAGTTTTTAAAGAAAGAATATCCTATCGGTGATAGAATTGCAGATATTTATTGTAAATTAAGTACTGGTAAAAAAATAGTAGTAGAAATACAACATTCAATGATACTTGTTAAGGATTTAATACAACGGACTAGAGAATACAACGAGAATAATTGTTATGTGTTATGGGTATTCAATGGTAGTTCGTTTGAACGTTACCCTAAAATTGAAGATAAAGTAAGGATATTAGGTTTTGAAAAAAGGTGTCAGCTATTATATCGTGGGCGTGTATATTACATTAATATGACTAAATCTGGTATCCATAGCCCAGTTTATCCCGCTCATTTTGCGAATTATTACGAACTAAAATACTCTAAATCGGAATTCCAGTACTATCATAGGTCATTAACTAAAAAAAGTTTTATACCATCTTTTATTCCCTCTCTAAAAATTAAAACTTTTAAAAATATGGGATTTAACCTAGCTGGGTTTTATGACGATAATGTAAGAAATTCATGCTTAGATGAAATTACACAATTCTTAAAAAATTATAATGCGATTGAAAAAGAAGTAAAAAAAATAAAAAAAATGAGTCCAAATCAAAAGATGCTTTATCTAATTATTGGCATTTATAGCCATAAGTATGGATTAAATTTATTATTTAATATATTAAATTATCTTAAAGTTGTGACTAAAAAAGACTATCGTTATATGAGTACTATTTATCGATACCTAACTAAGAAAGGATAGCAAAAAATAAGATTTATATTGGATTTACACTCCTTTTTGAAAAATATAGGCATCGTAAAATGAAGTTTTCTTAATTTCTAGAGATAACTTTTTAACGTGGTTGAAATCCCTTGGATCAACAGGATCTGGATGATCTGGGAATTTTCTTCCCCTTATAATTCCGATCGCATGAAGATTTGGTTCAAAAATACAAATTTTACCATTTGTTTTAATCACTCGCACGCTTTCGTTGAATGCTGCTTGACCGTCTTTAATGTGATGAAGAGCTCCAGAAATAAAAACGATATCAAACGATCCATTTTCAAATGGCATTTTCTCAGCATTAAAAGGAGTATAAGTAATTAAGTGATCAACTTCTGCTTTTTTAGCTGATCCCAACCAATCTCTTTTAGCATATTGGGACTCGTCACTTTCCAATTCTCCAGTTAGCACACGATAGTTTTTTAATGCGAGAGTTATCGCCATTTTACCTTCTCCTGTACCGACATCTAAAATTTTCGCGTTTTTCTCCAATTTTAATTCTTGAATAATGGGATCAATATTATCAAAAAAAAAGCTAAACTCACCGCCTAATAGCTTTTTAGCATCACTTTTATCCATTTTAATCTGACTCCTTTTTTAATATTAAAATACAATTTTCACATTAGATAATAAAAGAGGGTAATAATAATTTACCCCAATAAATTGTAAATTTAAGCTAGTCCTATCTTTTATCTTAAAAGAGCCCATATTCTTAATTATGGAAAAACCATCAATAAATTTTAACTGGGAACAAGATTTCAAAATAAATATAGAAGTTGATAAAAATGAACCAATTAATACAAAAATTTTAAACTCAATCAAAGTTCCCGATTTAATTCTTAGAGATTCCCTTAGAATCTTAAAGTCTAAGCATGTGAAGA
>JAGXNP010000080.1 GCA_019894885.1 Promethearchaeota archaeon
GATAGAGAAGGGGAAATTCCTCAATTCCTTATTAATGAATTAGAAGACCCGAACGAGATCATTCTTGAATTTAATAAAATTTTGAGTGATAATACATTAGATTTGATCCCCTTTGTAAAGCAACATATACCTTTGGTCAAGAAGAGATAAAAAAATGGAAAGAAGCAAGAGAATTGAAAAAATTCAAAAAAGTTATCTTGAAATTAAAAGAGTATCATAATTGCTCTTTCCTTCCTATATTTCTGTGTTCCTTTGTAATTAGAAATCTAATTATTTCAGTAAGATTCCTTATACCGTGATAATTCTTAATGCATTCTAACTTATCAAACATATCACTTTCCAGTGATATGTGTAATTCATGATTATTTTTTTCAGATACCATTAAAAAATCTAATTTTTCATTTTTTATAAATTTGTCATTTCTCTGCCCATTATACAATATGCTTTACCCTTGTTTTATTCAATAGTAACTTTTTGTATCACATTGTTTTACACTACCAGGTTCACAGTCCCTTATTGGATTCATACCAATACCATTAATTCATTACCGCAGGATTCGCAAATTTTACCAACTTTTACGAGCTTATTATTACAAGCACAGAAATAAACATCTTGTATCTTCCCAGATTTTTTTTTGAATATTTGAAACAATATCCAGAATATTAGAGTAAACACTATTTTAATCTCCCATTTTATCTTTTAGGATAGAATCGCTTATCCATATATTATCCAATTATTAGCCAAAAATATAATTAATAAATCCGATTTATGTAATAATAATGGATACCTTTATATTTAATTCTTTGTGTATTAAAAATGTTGATTCAATTAAAATGCTTTATTGCTTTCTTTTTTTTTTAAGACATTTAGAGAGGAATCTTTTGACTATAAACCACAATATTCACATAACATTGCACCACAGTCTTCACAATGCTTTACACCACAGAATTCACATTGTTTTACACCACAGTATTCACAATGCTCTATTTTCATCGGATTAATAGGAACCAATGATTCATTACCACAAGATCCGCAAATTTCGTCAACTTCATTAGGAACGAAGTAGTATAACATGTAATATTCATATGATATTCCAATTATCTCCTCTTCTTTACTGCATATTTTACATTTTAACATTAACGATTTTGTCATCTTTTCTCAGCTCTTTATAAAAAGCACAGAAATGTTCACAATCATCTCTGGTATTTTATTTTTTAATTACCAGATTATTTTACATTTTTTGGTTTGAATTATTTATCCATATATTATCCAAATATCGTTGAGAAATATTACAAAATTATCCATGTAGTATGATAAAAACGGATACTTTTATATTTAACAATTTGCTTTTTTAAAATACTGACATGCTAATATTTATTTTTTGGATAATCTTAGGATTTATTGGTTTATATTTTGGAGCAAAATTTGTCATTATCGGGCTTGAGAATATAGCTAATAAGTTAAAAATAAGTCATTTAATGGTAGGTTTAACTGTTTTGGCAATTGGAACGAGCCTTCCTGAGGTCGCTGTAAGTGTTATGGGGGGCATAGATAAATTATTGGGAGTTGCCCCCAATATCGATGGAATAGTTATTGGAAATAAGGTTGGATCTTTTATGATACAGATAACACTCATTTTGGGTATATTGGGGTTAAGTCAAAATATTTTTATAAGTAAATGGGAGTTAAGGAGAGAATTTATAATGTTATTTTTATCAATTTTTATTTTTATTATATTTGCTCTCGATCTAGTTATTACTTATTTTGAGGCTTTTCTATTGATCACATCTTATGTGTTATATATTATTTTCGTTATATGGAGCGAAAAAAAAATAGAGAGAAAAGATTTGAGGTTTATTACTTCTGAAAAAGAAAGGTTTACCCCCAAATCCGTTAAAACTGTTGATAGTGCCATTGAGACTCGATCGATTAAGTATTACATTGGTTTTTTTCTAATTGGTCTAATAATTCTAATAATTGCCGCGGATATAACCGTTCTTGCCTCCTCTATTTTTGCACGAGAACTAGATATTCCAGCAAATGTGATTGGTATCTTGATTGTAGGTCTAGGAACTAGTCTTCCAGAATTAGTAGCGGATTTAACAGCAATACGTCGTAAATCGTATGGAATTGCAGTTGGAGATATTTTAGGTTCTAACATATGTGATATTCTCGCAGCAACTGGAGCAGGTGCTATAATCATAGAATTTAACGTACCGTTGATTATTTTAGTCTTCGATATACCAATGCTTTTAATAGCATTATGTTTTGTAACATACTTTTTTTGGACAGAGAAAACGCTCAAAAAATGGGAAAGCGCCTTTTTGGTGGGCTATTTTGGATTTTACGCACTTCTAAAAATATATTATTTTCAATCTACTATGTTCTATATTACATAGTTGAAGAAAATTAATTAAAAATTATTTATTCTGTATTCATCAATTTATCTTTGAACCATACTTCAATCACTTTTATCAGCAGCATTTTCACTAGTTCATTATCCTTAATCTTGAAGTAATCCCTCACTTCAATAAAATCAGGTTTTTTCAAATACCGACAAAAATCCTATTAGCTATGTGGAAAAAGATATATACATGAAGAGTAATTAATGTATATAAGTAAAATTATATTTAATGAAATGAGAAAGTTGCTATGCTTATAGAGAAGAATGATTATAACGGGAATTTTCCATTTATTATGACAAGTTACATTACTATTTATTAAAATCATGAATTTTATTGAAGACTTAATTCAATCGATTGTCGATAAACGCAGTGTTGTATGTATGGGATTAGACCCCCGATTGGATAAAGAAGGGGAAATTCCACAATTTTTAATTAACGAATTAGAAGAACCTAACAAGATTATTCTTGAATTTAATAAAACTCTAATTGACAACACATTTGATTTAATCCCTGTCATAAAACCACAAATTGCTTTTTATGAAAAATATGATGCATTACTTGCTTTAAAAGAAACTATAAAATATGCTCATAAAAAAGATCTGCTTGTCATTTTAGACTCAAAAAGAAACGATATCGGGGCGACTTCAGAAGCTTATGCCCATTCCACATTTAAAGTATTCAATGCAGACGCATGCACATTAAATGCGTACCTTGGAATTGACGGAGTTAAACCTTTTTTAGAATATAAAGAAAAAGGTATATTCATATTAGTAAAAACTTCGAATCCTAGTAGTAAAGATTTTCAAAATCTTTTTAGTGCCAGAATTCCATATGCGTTAGATTCTGATATAGAAGTCGATGTAGAAAAAATAACTCTAGAAAGAAATTATATAAAAATGGCTCGATTAGTTGCAGATTGGGGAGAAGATTTAACCCAATTTTCACAGTTTCATAATTTAGGCGTAGTAGTAGGCGCAACGTTCCCACAAGAGTTAAAGTCGATAAGGAGTATTGTGAAAAATTCGTATGTATTAATGCCTGGTTTTGGAGCTCAAGGTGCTGCAGCAAGAGATATAAAAAGTGGATTCAATGAAAAAGGTTTAGGGGGGATAGTTAACTCGTCGAGAGGAATAACATATGCTTATTTTAAAAATGAAAAATACCCCGCTGACAAATTTGGTGAGGCTGCAAGAGAAGAAGTAATTGCTATGAATCAGCAAATTAACAAAGAAATAAATTTATGAGATATTAAATTAATTCTATGGCATTTGCGACAATAAGCTCCCTAATCCAATCATTACCATAATTATTGGAACAATTGTAATCAAAAGTATAACAAAGGAACGCTTTAGACCAACTTGATGTAAGACATTTATCACATTGAGATCTATAAATACTGAAAGGATAACGATAGGAATTATTACATCAGCATCTCCATGAAATGAACCCATAAAACTAAGCAAAAACAAGGGAGAACTAATAATAAAAATTATTCCAAATTGAATAAGAAAACTTCCCGCAACCCATTTCATCCGAGTTTTTTTCTGTGCGTTAGTTATCACTAATGCTAATTTTAATAATAATATATCTGCTGCTGCTAAAACGCCCATCATGATAAATGGGATTAGTTCCCCTATTGAAGAACCATTCATTTGTAAAAAAGTAAATAGCATCTTAAAGTTATAACCGTGGAGAATCTATTTAAATTTGATTTAATAGAATATTTTTAATTTCATTAATTATAAAAAATATATAAAAGATTATTGATTTAAAGTTAATTTTTTTAATCAGTTATTTTAAATTAGAATAAAATATTTCATGCATAATAACAAGCGTAAAATTGATTGGAGGAAATAACAAAATAACAATAGGAATGATATGCAATGGTAGAAACTAAAGACGAAGTAATGACTGAAAATGATGAAGTTAGAATCTTGGTTACTATCTGCCGATGAGGTCTGAATATCGCTGAAATAATAGATACTAAAGCGTTAGCAGAATATTCGAAAACTTTACCGAATGTCGTGGAAGCAGTAGATTATATCTCTCTATGAACTCAGTCCGGTGCTGAGTTTATAAAAGAAAAAATGATTGAATTTAACGCTAATCGATTGCTAATGGCTTCTTGCACTCCAAAAACGCATGAACCCGTTTTTAAAAGCGTATTAGAGTCGATGAATTTGGATCCATCGTACTTAGAATTCGTTAATATTCGAGAGCACTCAAGTTTCGTTCATAGACACGATAAACCTGGTGCAAAAAGTACAGCCGAAGATGCTATTCGCTCTGGAGTCGCTCGAGCTGCCACCTTAGAGAAAATTCTCATTAGAGAAGTGGACATAACAAAGAGAGCTCTTATTATTGGTGGTGGAGTCGCGGGATTATCCACAGGAATAGATCTAGCCGAAGAAGGATTTGATGTGCACTTGGTAGAGAAAAAACCTACAATAGGCGGAAAAATGGCAATGCTTGACCGAACTTTCCCTACAGATGATTGTAGTATATGAATCCTCGGGCCAGTAATGCTCCAAACAGCTAGAACTCCAGGATTAAACTTACATACCTACAGTGAAGTAGAAGAAGTAACTGGATTTGTAGGTAATTTTAAGGTTAGAATCCGGAAAAAAGCAAGGTATGTAACTAACGAATGTAACGGCTGTGGTGCTTGTTGGGAGGTCTGTCCTGCTTACGGATATAACGAATTTAACGAGGGATTGAATCCTAGAAAAGCTATATATGCATCATTTGCGCAAGCAGTTCCGATGTTGGCACAAATCGATATGACGCAATGCATCAGGTGTAACCTATGCGAGAAAGCGTGTGAGGTTGATGCAATTGATTTCGACCAAGAAGACGAAATTTTAGATATTGAGGTTGGTACTATAGTTGTAGCAACGGGATGGGACGAATACGAACCTGAAACGGGTTATTTAGGTTACAATGTCTACCCTAATGTAATCACTCAATTAAAACTTGAAAGGATATTAGCACCTAACGGACCTACTGTTGGACACTTAAAACGTCCTTCTGACGGAAAAGAGCCTAAAAGTGTTTTGTTTATTCAATGCGTTGGATCAAGAGATTTAACGAGGAATACTTACTGTAGTGCAGGTGTGTGTTGTATGATCTCCGTTAAGAATACAAAACTCATTAAACAACATGCTCCCGATATTGATGTCACTGTAGCCTACATGGATATAAGAGCTGCTGGGAAAGATTACGAGGAATACTTTACAGCTTCAAGAAAAGAAGGAATAAAATACATCAGAACAAATGTATCCAGACTTCAAGAAGATCCCGAAACGCACAATCTTAAAGTAATATTACAAAACACTGTTGGAACTACTGGATTAAAAGAATTTGAATACGATCTGGTTGTTTTATCCAGTGCTATGGTACCAGCTAAAGGGATAGAAAAGCTATCGAGCATCTTAAAACTTGAAAAAAGTCATGATGGATTTTTCAAGGAATTTCATTCGCGCTTAAACCCCATCGACACAAAAATTCCCGGAATAGTGCTAGCTGGTGTATCTCAAGGACCTAAATCGATTTCAGAGTCAATAACGCAAGGAAGAGCTGCTGCGTCTTCTTTAGCAAGGTTAATGATGAAGGATAAATATCGAATTCTCTTAATTCGTGCAACTGTCGATAACGAAAAATGTGCGAAATGTGGATTATGTAAATTAAACTGCCCTTACGATGCTATTAAAGTAGAAACTGACAGTGCTGAAGTTAATGAAATCCTATGTAGAGGTTGCGGTGCTTGTTTAGCCAATTGTCCCTCAGAAGCTATAACTTTAAGATACTATCGCGAACCTCAATACGAAAAACAAATTGATGCTATATTGGAAGAGATATAGAGAGGTGTAAAATATGACAGCGAAAGTAAAAGATCAAGTAAAGATTTTAGCCTTTATGTGTTGGAAATGAGGTTATGGTGCTGGAGACATGGCCGGAACTATTCGAGCTCAATATCCTGCAACAATTAGACCAATACGGATAAATTGTACGGGGAGAGTTACACCTAGCTTAATGATGAGAGCTATTGGAAAGGGAGCAGATGGCGTAATAGTTGCTGGATGATACGAAGGAGAGTGCGACTACGAAACTGGGAATTTAGTAGCAGCAAAAAACGTAGAATATACGAGAGAAATCTTAAAAACCGCGGGAGTAGCTCCAGAGAGAATCCAAATGTTTAATTGTAGTGCAGCCGAGGGTCAAAAATTTCAAGAAGAAGTCACCCGAGTATCTGGAATAATAGAGAATCTAGGCACCAACCCCATTAAAGAATCTCTAATAAAAGAAGGTGAGAAAAAAGATTCTGAAGAAAAGAAGAAAAAAGATAAAACCGAATGAATGATTTTCGTGAAAAAATTATAGTCACGAGAAGACAGACCATTCTGCAATGGTTTCGGTAAAAAAAGTTTTACCCCCTATATTTTAAATTTTTTGAAAAGAAATACTATTAAGCTTCTAATATAAATTGACATAAAAATATAAATATGAGAATTTCTAGTGTTAGTTACATTCTAATTCTAAATAGAATTAGGATAAAATTAAACAAATTTTTGTGAAAAAATTATGGGTGAAAGTTCTAAAGTTGGAATTTCAGCCTCTAAAGTTGTTGCTCTTATCGGTATATTAATCTTAATTAGAGATAGTATTTTCTATTTTTATACGACGAACTGGGTAGCCATTTTATTCGGAATTTTCGGGTTGATTATTGCCTTTGTAGTCTTTAATTCTTTGGAAATCATTGATTTTAAGAAGCTCAAAGTTCCTTTTATGTGGTGGGTTCTCCTTATCATAGGAATCATTCTTTTACTCTTTGAATACCTAGTAGGACCCTCTTATCTAGCAGGGGCACTAGTTATCATAGCAGCAATTTTAGAGTTTTTAAATCAGAAGAAATCGTACGTCGCTTCAAAAATAGTTGCATTGATTGGTGCTGGATATTTAATTTATCAATCAATATGGTTGATTATAGGTGAAAATATCGCTTTGGCAATAGTTGGGATTATTTTTGGTATAGTTTTACTTCTAACGCTATATGACAAAATCGATATCAAAATACCTTATTCGTGGTGGGTTGTACTCATCATTGGGTTTGTTATCTTCACTTGGGTGTCTGTTGTTAGTGGAACAATCATCATGGTGGCATTTATTCTTCTATTAATGGATTATTAATTTTAATTTTTTTATTTTATTTCAAAAGACTTCTAAATACCAATAAGTTAAAACATTCCCTCAATTATTAATTTCACGTTTAATTTAATATTATAGTGATTTTAGAATGGGAAAGGACCAAAGATTAGCTGTTGAAAAACAGATACTAAAAGCTGAGCAACTATATAAAGCAAAACAATTCAAAAAAGCAGGCAAAACTTACCATTTCGCTGGGAATTTACTGCTTAAATTGAATGAATACGAAAAAGCAAAAGTCTGTTTCATAAATGGTGCAAAAATTTTTATGGAATTGGGACGTTTTGATACCAGTGTAGAGTTATTTAGACAATCTGGAGAAGCTTGTTTACGAGCAAACAATTTCATAGAAGCAAATTTGATATATAAGGAAGCCTTAAATCTCATTCCTAAACTCAAAAGTGAAGGGGATAGAAACTCAAATCATGTCATATTTTCCGTGCTATCTTACATGTGTTCCTATATCAAGGGGACTCCAAACGAAGGGTTAGAGTTTTTAAAGAGAATAAGTAAAAAGGTTGATAAAGAATTTTTTAAGGAGCATCAGCTGATTAAGCTTGTTTCGGAAATTACTCTTGCTTTGAGAGATAATGAATCAAAATATGTCAAAAAAATCAAAGATAATATTGGAGATTACAAATTAAGAGAAGCAGAGTTAAAACTGTTAAAATATATTTTACTTATAACTCATATTAAGCTTAGAATTACGACCACATTTGAATTAGATAAAGAAACTTATACCACTAATGAAATTCTTAATTTAGGTTTAAATTTTGATACAAAATCTCTAGTGGAAATCATAAACGACTCTTTCTATCAGTTTGAATTGAACCAATTTAATATCACTAAATTTTTAATAAATTTATCTGATAATTTAACAACAAACAATAAACCAATTGTTCCGTTATCTTTAGATATAGGTAAGGAAAATCATCTACAATTCAAAATTAAACCTCATTTTCAAGTCGACAATTCAAGTATCGGTCCTATGGTGCTTACTTGTGAGTTAAATAACGATTTGATTTTTCATTATGAAACTCAATTGATAATACCTACCTTGGTTTCTCCTCCTGCTACATTAACAGCATCAATAAGAAATTTAAGACCTCCTCTCATCGATAAAACCTTTCCACTCGAGATTACAATTGAAAACCAGAGCCAAGGAGAAGCGTTAGATTTGAAGCTAAACATTGAATTTCCAGAACAATTAAAAATTATGAGGGGTACCACAAATAAACAGATATATTCACTTAGATCTAACGAAGATATAAAATGGGAAATTAATCTTAAACCACTTGAAGCTGGAGATTATGTAATTAAAATTCTTCTTAAGTTTGTGGACCCAGACCAGAATGAAATAGAAGAAATAAAGGAATTTCCTATTTCTATAAAATTATAAAATATTTCTACTTCAATTTAAATTAGAATTGGAATTTCTGATACTTTGGTAACTTGTTCGCATTTACCCTTACCAACTATTACATCATCTTCTAATCTAATTCCCCATTTATCTCTCCAATATAATCCCGGTTCGTTGGTAAACACCATATTTTCTTTAAGCTTATAAGCCTCAGGCACTTTCCAGCTTACGCTCCCTCCAATGTCGTGAGCTACAAAGCCAAGGGAATGCCCTAGCCCATGGAAAAACAATTTTTCATGATCGTACCCTTTTGCAGTTAGAAATTCTCTGCATTTTAGACCAGGTAAATTTTTTGGAGTTCCATCGGTAAAGTAATCATTAGCAACATTCTTCGCTCCGTAAAGAGCAGTATATGCTTTATTGAAATCTTTAGGCGGATTTGCACCGACCCAGAAAGTCCTAGTAATGTCAGAACTCATCTCATCTATTTGCAAACCTGTATCGATTAACAAGACTCCTTGCTCGATTTTCTTCAAAGAGGTATTATGGTGTGGATCCGCTGAATGAGCTCCAGTAGCAACTATTGATCCAAATGAGGGTTGTCCTAATTTCATGTACTCATATTCTAATTTCGCTTTTATGTCCTTTTCTGTCATACCAACTTTTACCCAATCTGGTAACGTCTCTAAAATCTCTATAGTGGCTTGACAAACATTTCGTAAATCCGCTAATTCATCTGGAGTTTTAACACTTCTTAAGGCTTCTATGATAGGTGCTGCTGATATAAATTCTGTTTGAGGAGCCAATTTCTTCATGGATAAATAATCCCCAGCATTAATAAAATCTGCAAATCCCGTTCCCTCTGGGTCCAAAACATTTTCTCCGAAATTTAAAGCCACACGTGTTTTATTTACAATAGGACTTAGAAAACCATCTAATTCTTTCAAAGATTTGTACGAAAACACTTCAGCTTTTACTCCTTTCTTTTTTAAAGAGCGTTCTATCATAGGAGCTTCCATTTCAACTGCAATTATCTTATGATTTCCATCTGCTGCAATATATATATAATGACGAGCGTGAGATTCGACCCCTATCATGAAACGGGAATTAATATCACTGTCTTCAACACATATAATTAACCAACCGTCTCCGCCTAGGTCACGGAGTACTTTTTGAGCTTTTTCAAACTTATTCATAATCTAACTCACTTGATAGTATTTAATTAACTTTATTTAAGGAAATAAATAAATTAATTGGAAAAATACTAACTCATAGTAAATAAAGCAAAATACATGCATATTGAGAAAATTTACTTAAAGTTATATAACCAATATATCTAATTTATAATTAAATAAGCGAAGTTTGTTTATTATGAAGCTAAAAGTAAAAACAATTAACTTTGAGACGGGAAATACTAAAGATGTAGTTTTAAATATTGAAGATGCGGTAAAATTGGGTCAAAAAGCAGGTGACCGTATCATTATCAAAAATTTAGAGACTAAAAATATAGAAGAGAGATATTGGATTGCGATTTTGCAAATTGACTATTCCTACTCTCTCGTGAATCCTGGAGAAATAGGAATTTTTATGGATATTATTAAAGAAAAAAAGAATCTTCAAGATAATATGACAATTTCCGCAAAACCAGCAGACCCACCTGATTCTTTTAAGTTTATTCAGAAGAAAATAAAGGGAAATAAGTTAGCTGCAGAAGAAATTAACGAAATTATTTCGGATGCGGTCTCTGGTTCATTATCAAAAATAGATTTGGCAGCGTTTATTACAGCTGTTTCGATAAATGGTATGGATAATGAAGAGATGACTTCATTGACTTATGCAGAGGCAAGAAGTGGAGATGTTTTCGATTTCGGTCCAGAAGTTTACGACAAGCATTCGACCGGAGGGGTCCCCGGTAATAAAGTTACGCTCATAATAGTTCCAATCGTAGCAGCTGCTGGGTTAACAATACCAAAATCATCAACAAGAGCCATTACTTCCCCCTCCGGTACTGCTGATTCAATGGAAGTTTTAGCTCCTGTTACTTTCGAGCCTGATGTATTAAAAAGCATTATATCTAAAGAAAATGCTTGCATTATTTGGGGTGGTGCTCTAAATATTTCTCCAGCAGACAATGTATTGATTGAAATCGAGCGTCCATTACATATGGATCCTATAGGGCTTATGATTCCTTCTATAATCACTAAAAAGTTATCTCTTGGCGTAAAAAAACTTGTATTAGATATACCAGTTGGAGAAGGAACTAAATTTATTACCCCAGATAAGGGTAAACAATTTGCTTATGTATTTAAAGAGATAGCTCAAAATGTTGGGATTCAAGCGGAGTGTGCATTAACTTTAGCTCATCAGCCAATCGGACATGCTATAGGACCCGGATTAGAGGCGAGGGAGGCCTTAACCTTGCTTAATGATTATACTGCTGGTCCAAATTCTCTTATTGAAAAGTCCACGGATTTAGCTGGTATCTTACTTGAAATGGGGGGGAAAGCTCAAAAAGGAAAAGGTCAAAATTTAGCCAAAGAAATACTACGTTCAGGCAAAGCTTATGACAAAATGAAGAAAATAATTGAAGTTCAGGGTGGAAATCCAGAAATAAAACCTGAAGGTATAAAATTAGGGTCTTATTCTAAAGAATTTTTCTCCACAAAGTCAGGGCATATAACTGGTGTAAATAATGCTATTATAAATCAGATAGCCAAAGCTACTGGTTGTCCCCATTCAAAACAATCAGGTGTTGAGATCTATAAAAAACAAGGAGCAAGAATCAAAGAAGGAGATTTAATATTTAAAATATATTCTGAAAGCCAGAATAATATGAAAAAAGCTGAAAAAATTTATAATTCAACCGGTGGTCCAATTATCTTAGGTGGAATGATGATTGAAAGGATTTGAATTAACACAACTTCTTTCTTTATCTGTTCATTGTATTATTGGATAAATCCCCACTCTGGGGTTAATATTTTTAAATTTTATTCACTTAAACTTCAGTTATATAAAGCATTGACTCTAATTATGAACTAATAATGTGAAAAACATTCGAGACGATCGAATATGGCAAAACCAAACAATGAAAGTAAACAACATCTTTTAAAAGCTATAGCGTTGGACACTGGCGGTACAATGACAGATTCATTTATTATTGATGAAAAAGGTAGTTTTGCTGTCGGGAAAGCTTTAACAACGGGAAAAAATGAATTTATTGGCATTTTAAACTCAATATCAGATTCCTTAAGTGAATGGGATAAAACATTAGAAGAAACGGGATCTGGTGTGGAGGCGTTAGTGTATTCGGGCACAGCTATGCTAAATAG
>JAGXNP010000081.1 GCA_019894885.1 Promethearchaeota archaeon
ATATTACACTTTTGGCAAAAGAAAGATTTTAAAGGGTCAATTGAATGGATGGGAGTCTATATCGTTAGGAAACTCTCAGGTTTCGGAAGAAAGGAAGAAGATAATAAGTAGTTCTATAATTTTTTTTTTTTACTAAATTTATAATAATTAATCAAAAACAGAGGAATAGATATGGTAAATGCAAAAAGATGGGAAGATGGTGATAATTGGGTAGAAGTCGATTTAGATCGCTGCGTAGGAGCGGCGAATTGTGTCAGTATTTGCCCCGCAGAAGTTTATAGCCTTGAAAACGGTAAGGTTGTTGCCGAAGATATTATTGAATGTATTGAATGTTTAGCTTGCCAAGACGCGTGTCCCACTAATGCGATACTAAAACATTTTGCGTGGTAATAAGTAATTGAACTCATTTTATATGATTAGTTAATAATTTCTTCTCAGAAGATAACAATCATAAAAAAAACAAGAAAAGAATTAATTTATAATTTTGTTCCACAATATGAGCAAAATACTGCTGATTCCTTTACTTTTGCTGTTCCACAATTAGGACAATAAACTACTTTTCCTTCTGAAACTTCTCCTTGAGGTTTTTTTATTACTTCGCCATGAGTCATTTGCCCTGTCGTGGACGAAAATTTCCCGCGTAGTAAGCCATCTGCTTTTAAGTCTAAGACTATGGCTTGTACGTCTTTAATAGTAATTCCCGTGTTTTGGCTAATATCTTCAATAGTTGCTTCTGGATGTTCCTCATATTCGTATAAAACAGCATTCCTTAGTTTACTTCTATTAGCCCACGCTGCGATTTGACCTATTAAAATTGCTGCCGCAATTGCATACCAGAAAAGCCCCCACCACTGTATATCCGAACCAGTCCAAAGGGGTACAAATATATCATTAGTTCCCCAATAAATAAAAATTCCCGCTATTATGAAAGAGCAAACGCTTATTCCTTCGGAATATTGATTTCTTTTATATTTCAACTTTTTCTCACACCAAATATTGTCATGCCAATTGTTAGGGTATATTAGAATTTTACTTAATTTAAATGCTTATGCAATTTTTACATATGAAGATATTACTAATCAAATAAAATACTACATGTGGATTATTCGCATGATTATTCCTTAAATGGAAAATTAGAATCTTCTATAGATAATTGAATAGATTCAAAAAGATAGAAAAAAAAAATATTAAATAGAATCTCTTAATCTCTTCCCATAAAACCTGCAATTAATCCCAAAGCCCCTCCAGCAATTAAAACATACAAACCTAGAGAAACAGGGCCAAGAGGCAAGTCGTATGGAATAATTCCATCAATAATTGGTACAGAATCTCCGAAAATGTTAGTTACCCAATCGATATTAATAACTATATTTAATACGCCCAAAAGGGTGAATATCCCTATCAGAAGTACAAATATCGACCCAATTATCGCTAAGGCTCGACTTTTGATTCCTATTAATTGAAAAATTCCCGAGAGCAAAAATACAATTAAAATCCCTGCAATGATGTATATCGCAAAACCGGGAACTCCCAACGACACCCCTAATGCATCAGCATCAGTAAACATAGCAGGTAAATTTTTAACAATCCCAATTCCATAGGCATAATAGGTAGGAGGTACTGATACTGAAACCCAAGATAACATGAAAGTAGCTACGATTGTCAAAATTCCCGCTAATAAGCTTAAAATTTTTCCAGCTGCCATATTTGTCAAATCTCTTTTTTGTTAAAAAAATAGAAATATATAATTTAATAAATTATTTGTTACTTATTCTATATTTTACGATATGATTTAAATTTTCATGTAGTTTGAGAAATAATTCTTTTTCTAAAATGAATAAACAATTGAAATTTTCTTTGTTAGGATGATACTTTTTCTTAAGTATTTCAGTATTCTACCCAAATAGGTCCCGCCCATGTCATTCTGCCATTATCTCCAACAACTCTAATCACATAAAAATCAAAACCTCCGGTGCTTAGCGTGCTTGGATCAATAGGATTATCACTATAACTATTAATATAGTATTTTCCATCTATTTCGAGGCAATTAGGTTCAAATGTTGCCCCTACTATTGGATCAGTATCTATTATAGTGATATTTTCAATTGGGGCGGATATATCGATAGATTGCCATAGCATCCCATTCTTCATGATTTCGATTGTTCCATCCCAATTAGGCATCCAATTTCTTGTAATCGAAGCAGCATTCGATTTTTGAGCTACTGGTGCTCCGTCTTGGGCAAAAAAAATATTAATCTCTCTGTGGGTATTTTGATTGTTTACAAGCAGAGTAGAACTATCTCCTACTTGCGTTCTATTTATGTTAAAAAAAAGAATTGGCCTACCATGATCTGAATTCGCATAAATTCTTTGATATCCTAAACTTGTAAAGACTCCCTCTCGAGTGATATTATCTACAAATACCGCCGTCAATCCTCCAGGATACGGGTGCTCGTTTCTAGTAAGCCAAATGCTGTAAGGGCGTTGATGACCTATATATGCTCTTGTATGACTTAAACTATGTCCGGGGTGTCCATCATGATTGTCTCCAGAGCTATAGAGCGTCATCCTATATCCCATTTTGAACGCATCCATGATTGAGGATCCGTGGGTATAAGATGGTGGGGGATCGATTGCTCCTCTATAGTTTAACGGATTCCTTTGTTCAAATAAAAAATCTCCGTGTACAGAGGATACTTCAGCGATTTTAACATATTTAGGATTTAAATAAGTCCAATCTTGTATATATGTTTTTTTGGTAGTATGATGAGGTAAGGCTAAAGCTCTTGCCTCTGTGTTTTCGGTAAAAGCATCTAAAGCATCCCATAATCCTTGAGTGGTTGGAATTAGCATGTAAGACAATATCGGATTTTTCAAAAGTTCATCTCCGCTAAAGACACAAGTGTAATGCCCAGTTTTTACTTGAGTCCATTCGATTCCATGGAAGGTAACAAACTCGTTTGGTCTATAAGCAAAATTTGTAGCTTTTTCAAGCTGATCTAAGGTTCCTGGATTCCACATCATAATTTCTCCATGATCAGTTAACGCAACGAATTCAAGACCAGCAATGTAACGAGCGTAATAAAATGAATGTTCTGGAGTTCCTGTACCATCAGAAAGTTCTGTGTGAGAATGTAAATCTCCCCAAGCGATTAATTGTTCATTATTGGTGTAATTTTTTACGATTATGGGATTACTATAATAAGTATTTGAAGTTACAGAGTCATTAACTAAAACATAGTGGATTCCTATAGTGCTAATACTCATTTCAAAGTTATGCATGCCGTTATCTTTACCGTCCCCAATCTCGTAGGCGATATCTGAGCCAATGAATTGACCACGGAATGTGTAAGTATCGGGTAAATCTGCAATTGGGTTTATGATTTCCGAACCTAAACTAATGTTAACAGAATAAAGAGAAAAATCAATCGTTCCTATATAAACAGCGCTTAATCGTTCAAATTGATCCCATGCTTCTACTTTAAGTTCAAATGTTTCACTTAAATTAACTTTCGATGGAGCGTGAACCCAAAGAAGAGAAGGATGATTATCAAACATTACTTCAAGATCAATACTTACATATGACCATAAAATTAAAGGTGTAATAAATATTGCCATTTTTAGCACTGACTGCACTTTTTTAGGCAATATATTTATTAGATTTAATATTTGAGAATTAAATTCTTTAAGAACCGCCATTTTTCTCTTTGTAATACTCACTATTAGTAATAATATAGAAAAGGAGAGAAAGATTCCTAATCCCGACCATAACGCTAAGTTAAGAGGAGGAAACGATTTATAATAGAACACTAAAAGCGTGATGAATGTAATTGAATACGAAAGAATGACTCCGTTTCTTTTCCAAGCAATATTCCTAAAAAAAATATAATAGAAAATCCCAATTAATAACCCAATAAACGACCAAAAGTAAAAGAAAAAAGTCACAATTCCAATGATATATAATAAAATCCTAGGGATACGCCACCAGTGGGACCATTCTTTTTCATGTAAATTCTTAAAAACCCGATTAATAGAAAGCATTTTCATTTTAAGTTCTTCTTTACGACTCAGCTTAAAACATTAATGTCAATCTGATCTAAAATTTCCATTAAATCCAATACTTGAAAATCGATATTATAATGTACTGAAGCGTCGGATAAATTCGTTTTACAAAATGGGCAAGTTGATGTAATAACTGTTGCTCCCGTTTCTTTTGCTTCCTCAAGACGTTCTTTAGAGATTTCAAGAGCCCAATCAGGATATCCTATTTTCACACCGCCACCCGCACCGCAGCACCATGCAAAATTTCGATTTCTTTTCATTTCTACTAAATTTAATCCGGGTATCTGTCTGTAAATCTCTCTTGGTAACTCATAGATTCCCATATGCCTTCCTAAATGGCAGGGATCGTGGTAGGTAACGGTTTTATTATATTCAGATTTAAATTCTATCTTTTTCTCGTCTAATAGTTTCTTCACTAACTCAAGTGAATGGTAGATTTCAAATTCTGAGTCGTTTCCAAACCTCTCGAAATCTTTCGTTAGTGTTTTATAACATCCTGCGCATGAGGTGATTACTTTAGTCGCACCAGCATTTTTAATTTGTTCGATATTGTATTTCATATACTCATCAACAATGCTTAATTGACCGGTTCTAATCATAGGGCTTGTACAACAGTGTTCGTCGATTAATGTAAAATCTATACCTGTTTTTTTCAAAAACCTTAGAGTAGAATCTCTTATGCTCTTTTGTCTGTAATTTGATGTACATCCTATAAAATAAATCCATTCGGCTTTATCAGGCAAAGTATATTCTTTTTTCAATTCTACGTTATCTGAATTTGGTTCGCCGTAAGGATTACAACTTTCTTCGCATCGGGTAACTAAGAATTTTTGGTTTTCTGCGGATCCTATGTTTTTTACAGCTAATTCTCTTAGTGCTTCTATCATTTCAACGATATAATCAGCGTGAGGTGCTTGACAAGAGTCCATACATGCTCCACAAGTTGTACAAGCAAATATTGGATCTATTAAATCCTTCGTCCACTCCAAATCGCCGTTTAGAACCCCTCGTATTATTCTAATCCGACCTGATGCCCAATATGATTCGAATAGGAATTTTTCTCCACTTGGACAGGATTTTTCGAAGTCCTTGTAGCTATATTTACAAGTACTGCATTTGATACAGCGATCAAATGCCATTTCCAAAACATCTTTTCCAATTAAATTCTCATCAATTTCAACCATTTATGTATTCCACCTTCCGGGATTAAATATATTATTAGGATCCATACAATGTTTTATTTTTTCAAAAAGACTAATCCATCCTGGATTGATTTTCTTTCGCAATTTAGCAGTCAACCACGATGGAGTTTTATAAGGTATACACCCTAAATCTATGCAGACATCGGCAATTTCTTCCAATAACTTAACAATTTTATCCTGATCTTTGTATTTTTTAAACCTGAAAATAGGTCGAAATATGCCATAGTGACCTCCTTTCATGATCTTGAGATAATTAAAAGGAGGAACTCCGTGCTTACGATAGAGTTCATCAGTTTTTTCAATTAATTCCTCAAATTTATGAGACGGGGCATATGCACCAAACCAAGTTAAACCACTATACTCATGTAAGGAAAGTATTTGTGAGGGTAAATTAAAAATATTAAGAGCTTTTAAATTAAATAATTTAGCAAATTCGCTATAATCAATTAAATGAATATTGGTTCCTTCATTATTTAATTTTTCAATTATGCCGTTAAGGATTTCTAACTTAGCATTCATTTGGTTTTCAGTTTTCGCGGACATTGGCACAACTGCTGTGTAAGGAGGTTCTTCAGGATATCTCACCGGTTCTGGTATTCCAACTTCCATTTTAGCAACTTCTACTGAAAAAGCAGCAACATCATTAACGATATCTGCTCTTCCAACCTCTCTTAAAAACGGTGCTAAATCCGTTAATCCGAAAAAAACGACAAGTTGCGGTTTTTCAATCGGTTCTTTTGGCCATAGTTGAACGGCACACTTAGTAACTAACCCCGTCATACCTTGAAAATTTACAAACAATCCTAAAAGATCAGGCATCGGATATCTACACCACCAACTGTCGTCTTCTGCTTTATCCTTTCCATAAAAACACGAACCGATTCGAGCTACATTTCCATCAGCAGTTATGACTTCAAGACCATTAATACTATCTGCCATTGAGCCTATCTTCGCCCCTAAATTTGTCATACCACTTAGTAATACATTTCCAACTACGCCTGAGTAAGGAGGTGCGTTTGGGAAACTATATCTTAGACTTGAATAATTTTCTTCTAAGTGTTTTTTAAGTTGACCAAAAGTAACGCCTGGCTCTAAGAGTGCATACATCATATTGTCGTCTATATGCAAGATTTTATTCATTTTCTTTCCAAAATCAACGACAATTCCGCCATAATCAGGTATAGTTAATCCTCCAACATTATTTCCCGTAGTATATGGAACTATTGGAATTGAATATTCGTTACAAAACTTAACAAGTTCAATTAACTGCTCTTTATTTTCTGGAATAACCACAAAATCAGGCATATGGGGTTTGTTTTCAGTCATATCCTGAGAATATGGGTACAGATCAACATCTTTATCACTAACACAATCACTACCAAAAATCTCGACCAATTTAGAATATACATTATCTTTTGAAATTTTTTCAAATATATTTCTCTGTTTTATTGCTGTCATTGGAGTTGTTTACCTTGTATTTTTATTTATCTCATAGTAATTCACATTAGGCTCCTGTGCGACCATCTGCATAGATACTACAAAAATATTATAAAACCGCATAATTTTTTCGCTATCATCTCCCAAACCTTCAATTTCCATTTTCCCTTCTTCTATTGCAGAAAACGGGTTTAATCTATCATTGGCTATATCTAGCATGGTGTTGATATGAATTTTAACCTTCATGTCTGGGTTAGGGTATTCTTTCCTTTCAAACTTTATATCGTTACCGTCGAAGATTACTGTCACGGGATAGAATGGTTCGATGTGAAGCACGATTTTTTTATTCCAATCTTTCGCGTGTTTTATAAATTTCCTATCATCTTTCCTCGAACTGAAAACATTGTACAATGATAAGGAAATTAAATCATCCGGAAATTCTATATTAAGCATATTCATTCTCTTATATTAGTTCGTTCAAATCAAATGTTAGTTCAATTAATAAAAAAATTATAAAATTGGTTATATTAAGTTTACACAGAATCTTATTTCAACATAGAGCTATTCGTTCTGATAACATTTTCAGCCTTATTTATTATTCTTTCAATAATATCATTGACATCGTCTATGCTATCAATGATTCCTATTGATTGACCAAGTAGAACGGCCCCAGTATCAATATCTCCGTTATATACCCTATCGTAGGCACCTAAATCTTTTACTCTTTGTTCTGGAGATATAGAATTTTCATAAGCAATCATTTCTTCTTTACTGCTAGGTGCGGGATGTGATAATGCATATTCATTTTTATACAAACGAATAGGACCGAAAGATCCAGTATAGAGCCCCGTATCTTGCGGGTTACCCGGAGGAATTAACCCTTTGTATTTTTCATGAAATTCACTCTGCTTAGAAGCTATAAATCTTGATCCCATTGCGATTGCTCCTGCCCCTAATGAAATTGCTGCTGCTAAAGACTCTCCTGTAGCAAAACCTCCACAAGCAATCTTTGGTAAATCAGGAAAGTTCTTATTAATTTGTTGGAGTAAAACAAGAGTACTGACTCTTTCATATGATTGGTGTCCTCCGCCTTCAGTACCAGTTACCACTATTCCATCCACTCCAGAATTTACGCACTTTTGAGCCAACCATACAGCTGGAGCTACGTGAAAGTGCTTAACTTCTGAGTTTTTTCTTAATTCTTGAAAACTTTTCGATTCTGCGAGAATTCTTGAGGAACCTGCAGAAGTTAACCAATATTTACATTGATCTCGCATTTTTACATTACCCATGACTATTCTTGGTAATGATCTGACCATTTGTCTCACTCCCGGATTATTCCGAGATGTAAGGATATTAAGTCCGAATGGTTTGTCAGTATGTTCTATCATATATTCAATGCTTGCCTTATGTTCGTCAACGGGATCTGTGCCAACAATATTAACATTTGATAACACTCCTAAGCCACCAGCTTCACTGACAGCAAGGGCTAAATCGCGGGTAAAAAATGGACCCATTGGAGCGCTAAATATAGGATGTTTTATCCCAAACATTTTTGTTATATTTGTTTCTATCATTTAATATATCACCTTTATTTGAATAAATTAACAAAATTATTAAAAGTAATTTTTATTTTACACCAACAATTCCAATATTTATGTGTTCCACCTTCCGGGATTGAAAATATTGTTTTTATCTAAGCATTTTTTAATTTTGTCAAATAATTTCAACCAACCAGGATTAATTACTTCCCGCATTTTTTCCGTCATCCATGCAGGCGTCTTATAAGGAATACAACCTTCAGTAATGCAAAGTTCTGCAATATCATTTAGTAGATTATGTATTTTTTCTTCATCTTTGAATTTATTATACCGAAGGATCGGCCGAAAAATTCCGTAATGAGAATGCTTCATTATCTTCATGTAAATAAATGGGGAAACATTGTATTTTAAAAATAAATCATTTACTTTTGGTATCAAATCTTCGAGTTTATGCGTTGGAGCATAGGATCCAAACCATGTCAACCCCGAATATTCTACTAAAGAAAGAATTACTGCGGGTAAATCCAAATGACATCTTACTCTTAAATTAAATAGTTTAGTAAACTCATCAGCATCTACTAAAAGAACTTTTATACCTTGTTTCTTCAGATTTTCTATAGTTAATTTTAAATATTCTTCTTTAGCTCTAAGTAAGCTTTCTGTTTTTCCAGAGATTGAAAAGAGCGCAGCAAAATCGGGTTCACCAGGTATTTTTTTTGGTTCAGGAAGTTCTACAGTCATCTTTACAACTTCAATGCTGACTGCTGATATATCATCTACGATTTCTGTTCTCCCAACTTCTCTTATTACAGGGGCAATATCAGCTAATCCAAAGACTACCCCAAGATATGTCTTTTTAAAGGGCGGATTTGGCCATAGTTGAATGGCGCATTTTGTAACCAAACCCGTCATTCCTTGCCAATTAATAAATAAACCCATTAAATCTGGCATAGGATATCTGCTCCACCAACTATCTTTATCGGCGTCATCTTTTCCATAAAAACAAGAACCGATTCGAATAAGCTCTCCATCAGCAGTAATGACTTCTAGACCATTAATCGAATCTCCCATCGAGCCTAATTTACAAGAAAGATTGTTCATACCACTTAAAATAACATTCCCAACAACTCCAGCGTAGGGCGGGGCAAAAGGGTAACTATATCTTAGATTTGGGTAATTGTCGTCTAAGTGTTTTTTAAGTTGACCAAAAGTTACGCCTGGCTCTAAGAGCGCATACATCATATTATCATTGATGTGGAGGATTCTATTCATTTTCTTACCAAAATCTACGAGCACACCTCCGTATTCTGGGATAGTTAAGCCTCCAACATTATTCCCAGAGATATAAGGTACAATTGGTATCGAATTCTTGTTACATAAGTTCACTAATTCAATCAATTGTGCTGAATTTTCAGGAATGACAACGAAATCGGGCATGTGAGGTTCACATTCAGTCATATCGTAAGAATATGGATACAAATCTGCGGACTTATCCGTTACATTCTTACTTCCAAATATTTCCTCCAATTTTTTAAACAAATTATCTTTACTAATTTTCTCGTAAATATTTCTTTCTCTTGTCTCAGTCATGTATTGAAATTCACCAAATTACTTTATCTCTTTATTTAATTCAAAATAATTATTGTGAGGGTCTGAAGCAACCATTTGCATACTCTTCAGAACAATTTTCATAAATTTTAATAAAATTCCAAATTTCAGCAATCCCTTAATTCTTAATTTACGCTGAAAAACGGCTTTTACAGGGCTCAATCTATCAAAAGCCAAATCTAAAAGCGTGTAGATGTTCATTTTAACTTTAAGATCTACCTTTTTATCAATATCAATTACTTTAAATTTAATTTCATTGTGATTAAATATAATTATAATCGGATAGAAATCTTCAATCTCAATTAAAATCTTCTTGTTCCAATCTAACACAAGTTTCTGAAATTCGGGCTCATCCTTCCTGTAGCTTAAAATGGTGCTTAAGGAAATTGAGAGCAAATCCTCCCCCTTTTGAATTGAAATCATGTATATAACCTAAAATTTATTTTTTCGATATATAGGTGTAAGTTAAATTTCCAGATTTAAATAACTATTCGTTAAAAGAATCTTAAGAACAAATTTATCTATTTCACTTCTATTTCTCAAGTTCTTTCCGTTTCGTCTCACTAAGATCCATTGAAAAGAAAGTTTTACCATAGTGATTGAGCAAACACGCGGCTGGATTATGAGGTGAGGATCTATCTTTTGCGATCAATGTGGTAACTGGTGCGTTCGATAAATGAGTAAAGGTTATATCGTGTCCTACGCATAAACCGATAATAATATTCAGGTCTGTTTTAGCTTTATTAAACAACAATGCTTGAGCTGCGGGATTACAAGTAATGATTCCGATAGGGTATCCCGTCTTAGAACGCATTGTATATTCCTCAGGGACGCCTACTTTTGTTTTTGGGACGCTACCTGTTTTACAGCAAACCGATACGACCTTAAAACCATAATCAATGAAAATCTTAGCAATCTGCTCTGCTTCAGCGTGTAATCCTATACAGAATGCTAAACCTAATCTATTATACTCCATTCCTTTAGCGTATTCAATCGTGTCTTTTAATCTCGGCCATTTTATATATCCTTTAGCCTCTATAATAGAAGCTATAGCAGTCGATTTTTTTACGAAATCATCTTTTTCATACAATTCAAGAGCTTCTTTCTCAATTTCTGGAGAAATCTTCATTGGACAGTTATCTTTTTTTGTATTCGCTCTACCAATAACACAATATTTAAAACTATCACATTGGTGACAGGTTGGATTTTTCTCCTCCTCCTCTTCAGAATGTAAAGTCATATTAATTCATCTTTTCAAGTAAAAAGGTTTTTTGCTGTTTTATTTTTATATTTTATTCAACTTTCGAATTTAAAAGACTTCTTATTATGGTTTCGTTTCATTTTCTGACATTTCATTTTAACCTTTATTATTATCATCATTATTATTATTATTAATTAATTACCAAAAAAAAACAAGAAAATATGAATTCTCATAAATTTATTGATAAAATTGGTCATTATTCTGGAAATAGAAGGTTAGATTCACAGTACCTTGAGGAACCTGACGCGGATACTAAAAAAGTTAGAGAAAGGTGGTTTAGAGCGGACAGGAAAATAAACCTTAAGCGAAAATTAAGGCTATGGAAAAATTATTGCCCAGAGTTCGAAGATTTAATCATTCATCAAGTAGGAGAGTCCCATATCGATTGTGCTTGGATGTGGAGGTATGAACAAACACGAAAAAAAGCGCAAGTTACTTTTAGAAAGGCAGTACTCCATGCGAAAATGTTCCCAGAAACATTCTGCTTTGCCTTAAGCGAACCCTTGCTTTTAGATTGGGTCAAGCAAGATGATCCCGATCTATTTAAGCAAATTCAAGCAACTGTAAAGGCTGGAAATATTGAACTTGTAGGCGGGTCCTATGTTGAACCCGATTGCATGATGCCATCGGGAGAATCGTTTGTAAGGCAAAGATTATATGGGATGCGTTTTTTCCGTAATAATTTTGGACATCTTCCAAAAGTAGAATGGTTCTTGGATTCTTTCGGTTATAATTACGGACTTCCTCAGATCTTAAGAAAATCTGGAGCAAAATACTTCTGGACAACGAAAATCACATGGAATCGTATCACGACTTTTCCATTCGTTAATTTTTGGTGGGAAGGGGCTGACGGAACGCGGATTTTAATGGCCAATTTCGAGATGAACATGGATTCTATTACAAATTGGGCAAAATACAATGTGGGTCGCCATTTACTTAAAAAAGACGGTAAAAAAGTCTGGAATTATTCAATGGATTACAGCACGTTAAAAGAACACGTGGAAGAAGAGCTCTGTCCTCATGTAGGTTACTTTTTCGGTAAGGGAGATGGAGGACATGGTCCAACACATAAGGAATTAGCGTATGCAAATGAACAAGCCAAATTAAAAATGTTTAA